>JAUXHF010000142.1 GCA_030621685.1 Spirochaetota bacterium | reverse complement strand
CAGCATGAACATATTTTTTAGTTCTCTTGAAAAAAGCGCCGCTTGAGACGGGAAACTGTACTTTCAAGTTTTTCACCTGAAGCAAAGGTGCTTGTGTTTTATTAGACATTTTTATGTTACTGCGCTGCTATTCATGATGACAGCGATGCTACCAAGCCAAGCCAAGTATATGCGCTTGCTTTTCAAAAAAATTCCAAAGAGATATCTTCGCAGCATGAACATATTTTTTAGCTCTTGAAAAAGCGCCGCTTGAGACGGGAAACTGTACTTTCAAGTTTTTCACCTGAAGCAAATGTGCTTGTGTTATATTAGGCACTTTTATATTAGGCACTTTTATATTAGGCATTTTTATGTTACTGTGTTACTTTTCAAGAAGATGGCAGGCAGCCGTTTGGGTTTTGTTAAGCCTAAAATGCGGAGGTTTCAAGGTAGAACAAGTGTCAAAAACCTTAGGACACCTGCCGGCAAAACTACAACCTTTCAAGGTAGAAAGCTCTGCTAAAGGCGGGACCACGCCGGCTATTTCCGATAAATCAGCTGGCGGCTTACCTGCTGCTTCAGCACGGACATCTACCTTAGGAATGCAAGCAATAAGGCTTTGTGTATAAGGATGTTCTGGGGTATCAAGAATCTGGTCGCGCAGGCCTTGTTCCACTATTCTTCCGGCGTACATAACCGCTATTTCATCAGCCATCTGTGCCAGAACCCCCATGTCGTGCGTGATGAGAATGATAGCCGTATTTAGCTCTTGTTGGATGTCTAAGAGTAAATCAAAAATTTGTGCCTGCACAGTGGTATCTAAAGCGGTGGTAGGTTCATCGGCAATAAGCACATCTGGCCGGCAGGAAATAGCCATGGCTATCATAACGCGCTGACGCTGGCCTCCAGAGAGTTCATGCGGATAGTTTTTCAATCGCTTCTTGGGGTCTGGAAGACCAACCCTAGCCAAGAGATCTATGGCTTTTTCATCGGCCTCTTTAGGCTTAAGGTTTTGATGCAAAAGCAAAGTCTCGGTTATCTGAAAGCCTATGCTAAACACCGGATTAAGCGAGGTCATAGGTTCTTGGAAAATCATGGCAATTTTGTTTCCGCGTAATTTCCGAAACTCTTTTTCTGGCAATTCTAAAAGATTAGTATCTCGAAAAAAAATCTTCCCCTGAATAGAGTGAATGAGTTTTTTGTCGATAAGCCTCATCAAGGCCATCGCCGTCATCGATTTCCCCGAGCCACTTTCTCCGGCAACACCAAAGATCTCCCCGGGTTTCAATGTAAAAGAAATGTTATCTAAAACTTTCACGATGCCATGTCTGGTGTTGAATTTCAGCTCTAGGTTTTCTATTTTCAAAAGGTCTGCCATGGCTTCAGTATCTAAATTAAGCTATCGTTATTATATAAATACATTTATATAATTTTTGTTTTGTTTTTTTGCTCTTGAAGGCTGGCTTTAGAGAAAATTTTATCGGGGATTTCAGCGTTCACGAAGTTTAGGGTTAAAGGCATCGGTAAGCCCATCACCAATGAGGCTAACCGATAATACAGTAAGAAAAATAAAAACACCGGGAACAGCCACCGGCCACCATGCCTCAAGAATATAATTTCTATTGGAGCCAATCATTAAGCCCCAAGACATGACATTAGGATCGCCAAGCCCAAGAAAGCTAAGGCCCGATTCGAATAAAATGGCAATGCCCACGCTTAAGGTAGCCGAAACAATAAGTGGCGGCAGGGCATTGGGCAATATTACTGAAAACATTATTCTAAAATTATTCATGCCAATAGATCGAGCTGCTGTTACATACTCTAATTCACGAATACGCAAAAATTCTGTACGCGTGAGCCTAGCCGTTGCCGGCCAACTAACCATGCCTATGGCTAAAACAATAGTAATGACTTTCGGCGAAAATACGGCTATGAGTACCATAGCAAAAAGCAAGGCTGGCAACACCTGAAAAAACTCTGTTATCTTCACAAGAAAAGCATCTATTTTCCCACCAAAAAAACCAGCGAAAGCTCCCATACTCATGCCTATCAGCGTGGTTAGCGTAGCAGCACTAAAACCAACCGCTAAGGTAGGCCCTCCGCCCTTAATAAGACCAGCAAGCAAATCACGGCCTAAGTAGTCTGTGCCTAGCAGGAATCCCGGCTCTGTGCCAGGGGAGGTAAAGGGCAGCCATTTAATTTCAAAAGGATCTTCTCCGTAGAAAAGCTGCCCGTACAAGGTAAGCAAGATGATAGCACCTAATATAAACAATCCCGCTATCGCCGATTTGTTTCGAATAAAAACACTCCAAGCTTCTTTCAGTGGGCTTTGTGTTTTTTCCGAAAAAGACTTTTTCGGATTCTTCGGATTCTTCGAATTCTTCGAATTATTCTTTACGTTCAAGTATTTGTCTAACCTTGTTTCAGTATCCTAGGATCGGCTAAGCGATAGCCCATATCGCTAAGCATGTTCGCCACAATCACCATGACCGAAGAGATAATAAGCACCCCTAAGATGGTCGGGTAATCTCGTGCTAAGATGGCATCAAAGATTAAACGTCCTAGGCCAGGCCAGTTAAAAACAGTCTCTACTAAAATAGCGCCTGAAAGCAAGTTCCCAAATTGCAGGCCAGCTAGCGTAATAATAGGTAATACCGCATTACGCAATCCATGTTTATACACTACCGTAAGCTCGCTTAGTCCTTTTGCGCGAGCCGTGCGAATATAATCTGATGATAGCGTTTCTATCATGGAGGCTCTTGCCATGCGGCTATACTGCGCTAAATAAATAATCGCCAATGTGATGGCCGGCAAAATTAAATGATGCAGCACATCTAGGCTACGAACAAAAAAACTGGCCTTGCGTAGGCTTATATCTTCAAAGCCCTGCACCGGAAAGATAGGGATAACTGAAGCAAAAAAAATAACAAACATAAGACCACTCCAGAAAACCGGCGTGGCATAGCCAACTAAAGCTAGTAAGGTAACGCTATAAGAAAGACCGCCGCTAGGTTTCTCGGCCGCCATAACCCCAAGCGGAACGCCTATGCATAAAGACAGGAAAATAGCCGAGAGTACCAACAGAATTGTTGGGCCTATACGCTGGGCTATTAGGCTTGATACAGGTTGATTATAAAAATAAGAAGTTCCAAGATCGAAGGTGATAACATCGCCTAAATAAATAAAGAGCTGACTAAGAACCGGTTTATCAAGCCCGTAGGTTTGGCGAATCTCCGCTAAAAGCTCTTCGCTAGCACCTCCCATAGATCCAGCAATCGCCTCGGCAGTATCGCCAGGGGCAAGCTGTAGCAGGAAAAAATTCAAGGCAATAACGCCTATAATAAGCAGCAGTCCTGAAAAAACTCGACGTAGTATATTCATCATTACCCCCTGTAGCTGCTCAAGCAGAAATCTTATTCCAAAAAAAAACCTAAAAACCTAAAAACCTAAAAACCTAACAATATTTCCTCTGTAAAAACATAGCTACTCTAATACCTGTGCTGTTTGTAAAACAAGCTCTAAAAATGTTCTTTGCGAAGTTATTTAGCGAGGGTTTTCCCAGTAAAGCTCATCTAAGGGTGCCATCGTTCCCCATATGGTTAGCGGAGCGTTTCCCAATCTCTTTGAATATACCGTGTGGTAAGGCAAAGAGTTAATCCAATATATAGGAAGTTCTTCAGCTACTATCTCTTGGAATTCATCGTAGAGTTTCTTTCGAGACTCTCCGCTAGCACTGGAGGCTTCGTTCAAAAGGCTATCTACCTTTTTGTTTTTATAGTTTTGCGTGTTTGACCAAATAACACCTTTCTTAATATTGCTAGAGAGAAAGGTTCTGTGTACGCCAATAACAGGGTCTCCCCAATTAAAAACAACATCCATAGTCATATCAAATTCATAATTGGATATTCGTTTAGCCCAAGAAGGAAAATCGGGTGAGGCACGAACAATAATATTAATACCCACCTTTTTCAATTGAGACTTCAAATACTCGGCTATCGATTTTTGTTGCTCTGGCAGACCGGGCAAATAATCTACGTTCAATTCAAAACGGATACCTTCTTTGCCGCCTTTGCGTTTGTAGCCGGCCGCATCCAAAAGCTGCTCTGCTTTTTTCAAATCCAGATTATAGGCATTAACATTTGAATTAAAGTAAGGACTGGATTCAATAATGGGTGATCGCTGAGCTAGGCTATTGCCTTTATGTAAGATTTTAGTAATAAAATCTCTATCAACAGCATAGGCAATGGCTTGACGAACTTCTTTTTTGCCCAAAATCTCATGCTTCAAATTAAAAGCCAGCCAGTTAATTGGCCCAACAGCCTCGTAGCCCTGTCTTGTTACCTCTAAATGATCCAATTTTTTAAGCCTATCGATATTTACAGAATTATCCAAAAACGGAGACAAATCAATAGAATCATTTTGCATTTCCAAAACTAAAGAGTTAGCATCGGGAATCACTTTAAAAATAATTTCATCTAAATAAGGTCTATTTTCAATAAAGAAATCTTCATTGCGCTCTAAGATAACATGTTGAGAAGGTATAAATTCTACCAGCTTAAATGGCCCCGAACCCACCGGCTTAACGTTAGCCGGATGCGTTTTTAAGTCCTGACCATCGCCATAAATATGCTGGGGGATGATAACACAGAGCGCCGAGGACAAGGCTAACAAGATAGCCGGATGCCTTTTTGAAAGCCTAATAATTGCCGTATAAGGATCTGGTGTTTCTATTGCTATCACCGGCTCAAACATAGATTTAAAAGGATGATTGGCTTTAATAACCTCTATCGAAAATTTGATGTCTTTCGAGGTAATTGGCTTTCCATCATGAAAACGAGCGTTTTTCCGCAAGCGAAGCCGAAGGGCTTTCTTGTCGCTAGAAAAATCCCAGCTTTCTGCCAAATATGGCTCTGGATTCCAATTTTCATCGAAACGAAGTGGCGTGGCAAAAATCTGCGTGCCGGGCATGGCTGTGGCTATTCCCGACTGCACAGCAGGATTCAGATGCCTTGGCACATTTCCCACAGTACCCACTATCAAAGTGCCACCTTTTTTTCCAGGCTTTATTTCAGCGCGTAACTCGCTCAGATTCAGCCCCAGCCCCAAAAAAGCCGTTAGCAAGACTATAAACAAAGGTATATGTACGCTTAGCGTTTTAAATTTTAGTTTCATGAATTCCCTCTCATTTTTTTAAATATTTACTAGCACTGCTGCCGAAGCTTTTTTGATATAACAGCAAAAACAGCAAAAAAACTATTTACTTAGTTTTAATTATATTACTTATTCTAATAATCTAAGATAATTTCTCAAAAAAATATTTAGCTTACATATTATAGAGAATTTATTATACAGAATTTATCGTAGCCATCATATAAAAACACTCATTATGCCTAAAAAAAACAAAAAATACAGAATTCTCACCAAGCAAAGAGCTTTCACACTTTTTTTTAAAAAATTTATTCCTTATTTTATTG
>JAUXHF010000333.1 GCA_030621685.1 Spirochaetota bacterium | reverse complement strand
TCGTAAGATTGCTACTTCCTGTAATGAATAAATTCTGCCTGACAATATTCTTTGGTCCTAACTTAAAAATATAGAGTTTTGCGTGGCAAGCCTCCCGCGTTTTTCGGATAACTATCTTGCCTTGTTCTATCATTTCCACAAAATGCCGGAAGCTTCCGTAAGCCTCTTTCTTATCAAAATCAGCCTCTTTAAAAGTAGTTTTCATCGATAAAAATAAATTTTCAGTTTTTTCTTTTGCGCTAAGAATATCTTTAATTTTCTCGTCAACGTTCATGCCAACTAGGATATTAATTTTTATGTCTGGTGTCTCTTGCAGTTTTCCATAGATTTCATGCATACCAGAAAAGTAGAAATAGCCTACTAAAAATTTTAACTCTTCACTTCCAGAGGCAAGTTTAAGTATTCTATTTTTTAGCGTTTTTTTTTTATGATTTTTAATTATAAACATGCAGTAAATACCTTTAAATTTTTACTTTATTTTTGTCAGCTTCAGCTATTTTTCAAATAGCCAAGCATATCCAGCGCGAAATAACTCATAATAAAACTAGCCCCGCTTCGTTTTATCGCCATAAGCGTTTCTTGCACCACCGCTTCTTCGTCTAGCATGCCCATGCCAGCGGCAGCTTTTATCATGGCATATTCGCCGGAAACTTGATAGGCCGCTATGGGAAGATGGCTCTTCATTGAAAGGCTGTGAATAATATCGAGGTAGGCTAAGGCCGGCTTAACCATAAGGATGTCGGCTCCTTCTAGCTCATCTAGCTCTGCTTCTCGCAGGGCTTCTTTTACATTAGTAATGGGCATTTGATAGCTACGCCTATCGCCAAACTGCATGGCCGAGCCTGCAGCTCCGCGGAAGGGCCCATAAAATGCCGAGGCATATTTTGCCGTATAGCTCATTATGCATGTGCCGGTAAACTGCTGCTCATCTAAAGCCTTGCGTAGCGCCGCCACCATGCCGTCCATCATTCCCGAGGGAGCCACCATGTCCACGCCAGCTCTGGCATGATCTAAGGCTTGCCGCTGCAAGAGTTTCAGTGTTTCATCGTTATCTATCCTGCCATCTTGCAGAACACCGCAATGCCCATGGTCGCTGAAGCTACAAAGACAAATATCGCTTATAACATACAGCCCGTTTAAAGACTTTGTTTTTTTCACGATAGCTATAGCTCTTGCTAAAATGCTATTTTCCGAAAAAGCTGCCTTCATATCGCTACTCTTCTCTTCCTCGTAAGCAAACAGCAAGACTGCCCGCAGGCCAGCATCCACGTAGAGCTGGAGGCTTTCTGCTAGCCCCGAAAGAGGATGCCAGAAAACACCGGGCATGCCAGGTATTTCTTCTTTTCCTCCTCCTCGGCGAACGAATATGGGAAGAACAAAATCTTCATGGCTAAGCTTTGTTTCGGCAACTAAGCTTCGAATGCTGGCATTTGTTCGTAGTCGCCTTGGTCGTTTAGGAAGGATAATTGGGGATTCTTTCATAGTTTCATCTCAAGATATTTTTTTTACAGGCTTCCAAAGAAAGATGTTTTTTTACAGGCTTCCAAAGAAAGAGGTTTTTTTACAGGCTTCCAAAGAAAGAGGTTTTTTTACAGGCTTCCAAAGA
>JAUXHF010000353.1 GCA_030621685.1 Spirochaetota bacterium | reverse complement strand
CAGCAAGCCTCAGAAATGCAAGCGTCAGCAAGCCTCAGAAATGCAAGCGTCAGCAAGCCTCAGAGATGCAAGCGTCAGCAAGCCTCGCTTTGGAGGCTAACCTTATTAGGCGCTATCTTAGTCGAGGAAATTAGTGGAGGAAATTAGTCGAGGAAGTATGTACTAAAAAATGAGCGTTTTATGCGTAGCTTGGTAGATTGCCATCTTTCCATTTAATATTACAGCCCATGCTAGGAATTTGTTTTTCTGGGGGGAAGGCTGGTTTACCTTGAATGAGAGCATCAAGGTTTTGGCGTAGGTCTTCACCGGTAACAAGTTTAGCATCGCCGGGGCGGCTGCTATCCATTTGCCCGCGATAAAAAAGTTCTCGTTTTTCATTGAAAACAAAGAAGTCTGGGGTACATGCAGCAAAATAGGCTTGTGCCACCTCTTGGCTTTCATCGTAGAGGAAAGGGAACTGAAAGTCGCGTTTTTTGGCTTCTGCAGTCATAGCCTCCATAGAATCATTGGGAAATTTTTGGGCATCATTAGAGCTTATGGCAACAGTTTGTATGCCTTTTTCTGAGTATTGCTTTGCTATCCTGCTTAGCTCATCGGCAACGTGCACGGCAAAAGGACAGTGGCAGCAGGTAAAAACAATGAGGTAGCCTTTAGCAGCACGTAAGCTATGCAGGGAAACTTCTCCGTATCCGTTAGCTGCGGGCAATCGGAAAGCAGCTGCTGTTTCGCCTAGTTTAAGTTTCATGGTAGAAAAAGTTTTTGCCATAGAAGTACGCTCTTTATAATTATTTTCTTAGTATTGTAATGTTTTATTCGTAAATTTGTTTTAACGCCCAAGTTTTTACAGGTATTTATTATTACTAAGCATAATCAAAATTTTGATTCTTTGGCTAAATTTTTTAGCTTTTAGGCTTTTTTAGAAAAAAGACTGTTTTGCCTGAAATTCGATAGCGAAAAGTTTTCGGAGCAATAAACTAAAAAGTGAATGGGGTTTTATGTTTTTATAGCACACTCTGTGCTATTTGGTTACATGCCTTGATTTAAATTTAAAACAAGGCACATATTCTGGTTTCTACGTATAAATTAAGACAGAAACAAAGAAAGATAAAGAACATTGATTCAAACTTGATGCCGAGGAGCTAAGCTATGAATTTTATTAGAAAAAATACAGAAAGAAAAACAGGAAGAGTTTTGGATGGAGAGAAAAGAAAATACTTTTCTATTCTTTCTATTGCGTTTAGCCTGCAAACTATCTTTACCGTGCTGGTGTTAAGTGTGGTTTTGCTTTTTAGCGCTAACTTTTCAAAGCTGCATGCCGAGGAAAAAGTTATGAATTTCAAAAGCAGTGAAAAGGCGGTACTTGTAGAGCTTTTTACATCAGAGGGATG
>JAUXHF010000190.1 GCA_030621685.1 Spirochaetota bacterium | reverse complement strand
TCCCGAAGTCTTTGCCGAGGTATGAAAAGCAAGACATTTTTTTTAGCACGGCTTATAGCTGTGAACAGCAGTTCAATGTTAATCAAGGCATCAGAGCTTTCTGTTGAATTGGGAAACACAAGAACCGCCTCTTCGTATTGAGAGCCTTGGCTTTTATGCACGGTTAAAGCATAGGTTGAAGCGCTGCGTTTGCCCAATGCTGGAAGGTCAGATAAAAAAGAACGATTTTCCATCCAACAGTGAGGCTGTGCTAAATTTTTTCTCTGCGGAAGAATGAAGCCCAGCTCTCCGTTATATACTTGATTTTGGTAATCGTTTTGCTCAATCATAAACGGCTTGCCGGGATAAAGCTGGGGCTGGTAGCTATGAAAAAAACTGCTGCTAGCATGGAATTCTGATTTTTGATAGCCTGCTTGCTTAGGCAAAATATGGCTAAGAATTTGTGTTTCAAGCTGCTCCGAGAGTTCATTGGCGCCAAAAGGACCTACGCGACGGGCACAGAGCAGTATTTTGTGCTTGAAATTTGCTAACAATGCCTTGAAGGCCGTAAGCATAGCTGCGGGGATTTCTGCTTGGAGTTCTTTTGTTTGCAGAGTATTTGTTTGCAGAATATCAGCGTAGTGGCTAAAGAGGGACTCTGCTTCTTGAAAGTATTGGCGATAAGATTTTTCAAAAATTGCATAGAGCTGCTTGGCTAGGCTTAAGGCATCATAGTTTTCAATAATAGATAGCCCGCTAGGGTTTTCAGCCTTAGTATATTCAGCAAAAGAAGGATAGAAAACTCCTTGCTGGGTTAACGTGCTAAGCCAATTTTCGATATGTTGTTTTTTTTCTAAAAGGCGTTCTTCTAGCATAATAGTTTCTAGGCTGGCTACAGAAGAAGCTATTGAAACAGTGTTGATTTCTTGGCTATCTTGCGAGCTTTGGTGAAATCGGTACTTTTTTTTCAAGAAAGAAAAATTCGAAAGATGTAGGCCCTTTGCAAAAAAGTTTGATGGCTCTGCTTGGCCTGTTGTCTTGAATGGGGCTTGCTGCCTTTGTTCTAAGGTCTTAAAGACTTTTAAAAATTGTGGGAGCAGCGCCGGCGAGCCTATGCCCCGTAGCTGAAAAGGATCGCCTAAAAGAAAAAGCGATGTCTTAGGATAAAACCTAGAGCAAAGCTGAGTTATTCTTGAGAGCAGCTGAATGGGCAGCATGGAAGCCTCATCAATGATTATGGCTAGCGGTAGCGGTAGCGGTAACGGGCTAGGCTCTGCTATGGGGAAATGTTCTTCTTGCTTTGTTAAATAGGCATGCCCAGGCAGCTTAAACACCCCATGTGCTAAAGTTAAGTTTGTAGCATGGCTATGAGTATGAGTATTGGTATTGAAACCTAGCCTTGAGCTTCTTGGCCCCGATCTTTCTTGCAGAAAGCGATGGATGGTTTGTGCTTTTAAGCTAAAAAAAATTTTGAGTTTTTCTTTCATGTCTAGGGCAAGGGCCTTGGCTTCTGGAGAGGAGAGTCGAAGTTTAGGAATTTCTGTAGCCAATCTTTTTTCTAAGGCCTTGCCTTGCTGGGTAAGAGCTTCATTTATTCGCTGGGCTGCTTTTCCGGTATAGGCCAGCAGCTGAACGTCAAAAGAAAACAAGGTTTCACTGAAGAAGCCTTTTTCTTGCAGAGCCTTTTCACGGCGCTGCTTAGATGCGAAAGAGCTTGCCTCGCCAGCTTCCAGAGTTTTTTTTTGCGTCCAAAAATATTCTAAGAGCATAAATACCAGCTTGAAAATAAGGCTTGTTTTGCCGCTGCCCGGCCCTCCCATAAGAATGGCTAGCGCCGCCTGCAAACTGCGCAAGACAGCTTCATGTTGTTCGTTTTTCGAAGCTGGTGCGTTGTTCCCAGTTTCCGCTTGCTCCCCCTCCCCCAGAAGAATTTCCAGCCTGGTAAGTTTGCTTTCAAAAAATTCAGGCTTTGCTAAGGCAGGCAAATGAGCACGATGTTTAAGTTCATCAGCAATACTTTGTTCTCTTTCAAAAGATACCCCTAAGTAAAAATAGCGCTGCTCTTCAAGAACAAAAAGTGGCTGCTGGCCGGGCTGCTCGCTTGCGTTGATACATTGATACTGATGCCGATAAGGCTTGGCCGCAGTGCTTGTTTCGGCTAAGGATTTTTCTCTTTGAGTGCTTTCTTCTTGAGTGTTTTTTTCTTGAGCAGCGTAGCTTGTAGAGGCAGCAGGCTTTAATAGAGGCAGCGGCGCTAACAGCGAGAAAATTGCTTGTATGGCATGTTCCCAGTAGGCAAGCTGGGGCAGAACGATGCTTTGTTTCTGCCCGGTTTTGTAAAGAAACATATCAGATAAGAATAGAGGACTTGGCGTAGCTTGTAAATCGAAAAAGAGCTGCCCTTGGCTTGTGCGAAGATTACTGAACATAGCCGTGGCTATGAAAAGAGCTAGCGAGCTAGCCATGGCTAGCCGAATTCCATTTTTGTCTTCGCTTTCTTTGTGTTTTTCTTTGTATTTTTCATTGTGCAAGAGCTGGGGGAACATGAGCAAGTCTTTTTTGTTTAACAGCGGAGAAAATAAAGGAGCAATAGCCTGAGTAGCCAAAAAGCCTAACTCTCCATCAAGTGCTCGCAGAGCCAGAGTAGAGTGCTGCTGGTTATTGGGAAGGGGGATTCTAAACTCCATGAGTTTCTCTATTACCGCAGCGGCAAAGGCTTCGTACATAAAACCTTCTTGTGGCAAAGAGGATTCCATCGTTACTTTTTTGCCCGTGTTTAAAGTATGACCGAGCTTGGCAGGAGCTGCATAGGAAGGGGAAGACCAGCAGGTTTGGCTTAATTTTTCTAGCCAAGCTAAAAATATAAATTCTTCAGCCTCTTCAGCCATGCCCTTGTTTTCTTCACTTGAGGTTTTCATGCTCTTTCATCTGTATCCTTTTATAAACTTAGTGTAAACTTAGTGTAAACTTAGTATAAATTTAATGTAGTTAGTAGCCCAGATAAAGATAAGGCTTGCTAAGCGTAGCCGAAAGCTCGGATACCACAGCCAAAGGTGGCCTGCGATAAAAAATACCTTTCCCGAAAATAAGGCCGCGTAAAAAAACATAGTAAACACCGCCAAAATGCTTTTCATAACCATAGCTTTTGCCTAAACGCTGCTGCAAATGACGATGCAAGGCTAGCGTGTAAAGAGCGTATTGTAAAGTGTAATTTTCTTCGTGAATAACGCTAACAAGGTTACTTTGCTCATAGGCAGAAGGCGTATCTCCTAAGAAGTTAGATTTCCAATCTAATAAATAATAACGTCCTTGATGTTCAAAAAAAAGATCTATAAATCCCTTCATAAATCCTTTCACAGCGTTCTTAGCCGGGCTTAAAGCTGGGGCTATGGCGGCAGCGGATTCAAAACTTTCTAGTTTTTCAAAACTTTTTAGTTTTTCTTTACGGAGAGCCGAGGAGTCTAGGTCTAGGTCTAGACTAGGCGGATTTAAAAAGGCCTCCAGCAGAGAAGCTCCTTGCCATTCACTTCGTTTTCGTAGCAGCGCTGCCTGCAGCTGTTCTTCCGAGCAAGCTAAGGGCATAAGAAATTCCATTTCAAAAAAACGTTTTGTAGCATGAAGCTCACTTAGGGCGTAGGCGTAATACTGGCTAGCTTGTTTGTTATTGAAATTCAAATTTGAACTCTTTGCTTCTTGGCCTTGGTAGCTTGGCAGCAGCTTGCTATGAAAGAGCAGTTTAAGGAAGGCAAGAACAGGGGCAAGCAAATTTGGTGAGAGGAAAAAGCGAGCAAGTGTTTTTTTTGTATGCTCGCTTTGTTCTTCCCAACCCAGAGTATCGTGAGCTTTGAAATCTATATTTTCGAGTAGGGCATGAAAAAATTGCCCTGTGCCTGCGCCTTGCGGAAGCCCAAACATAAGATCTTTGATGCTGGCAAAATCTAGCTCGTCTATACCAGCAAAATCTTTTAGGAAGGCAAAATTATCGCTTTGCGATAGTTCCGAATTTTCTGATAAACTGGTTTTTAAGTCATCTAAACTGTTTCTTAGCGGAGCTTGGGGGAGGTCATCGAAATCGGCTGCTAAATCCTCAGCTTCAGAGCTAATAAAAAAATTCGATGATGGGGCTGCCTGCAAAGCGGAGTTCTTGCTTGGAGCCTCTTTTTGTTTTCTTTTTACAAGACCATCTTGCCCTGTTGAATTTTTATTTGAAGAATTGCCTGCTGCCTCGCTTAGGCTTTTAGGGGTTTTAAAAGAATTTTTTAAGGCAGAAAAACTGGTG
>JAUXHF010000096.1 GCA_030621685.1 Spirochaetota bacterium | reverse complement strand
TTGCTTATTGCTTATACTTTTGGTAGGCATAGCGCATAGCAGAAGCAAGAAGCTGTTAGTTGTAATTGTTTTAAGCTAGGCTCTAGATGGCTTAGAGGTAAAGGGCACTGTGTTTTTTTAGCTAGTTTCTTAGTAATATACAAGTAATTATACATGGCAAAATTCATGGCAAAATTCATGGCAAAATTGATATGGTAGAATTCTTACAGTACATAGTATCGGGCATAAGCCTAGGGGCAGTGTATGGGCTTGTTGGCATCGGGTTTACGATGATATACAATTCCACAAAAATTATTAATTTTGCACAGGGAGAATTTGTGATGCTTTCTGGCATGATAGCAGCCGTACTTGTAGAAGCGGGTATGGGCTTGCTGCTAGCTATATTTTTTGCTGTTGGGGGGTCAACCTTGATGGGCTGGGTTCTTAAAATTTGTGTTAGTCATTCTAAAAAAGCGAGTACGCTTAGCTTAATCATTCTTACCTTGGGTTTTTCGCTTACTCTGCGTGGTTTAGTGGAAGTTTTTTTGGGTAAAGAAATCCACAGGCTACCTTCATTGGTTGGCGAGGGAACGTTTAGCTTTTTGGGCGCGATTGTTACGATTCAAGGTTTTTTTGTAGTGGTTGTTTTAATACTGGTAGCTACCTTGCTCTATTTCTTTTTTACGAGAATGAAAGAAGGTAAAGCGATGTTAGGGGCTTCGGAAAATGCTGATGGCGCACAAGTGGTTGGCATATCACTTTCAAAAACACTCTTACTTAATTTTTTGCTAGCAACGCTAAGCGCTGGAATTGCGGGAATCATCCTTACGCCTATTACGGCCGTACATTTCGAGTCAGGGATTTTTCTTGGCTTGAAGGGTTTTTGTGCGGCCATCATTGGCGGCTTGGCTAATCCCTTTGCGGCTATTTTGGGTGGCATGGCTTTAGCGCTTACCGAATCTTTAGTAGCTGGCTATATTTCTTCAGAGTATAAAGATGTTTTTGCTTTTCTCTTACTTCTTCTTATTTTGGTATTCCGTCCAGAAGGCTTATTGAAACGTAGGTTATAAGGCTTCTGCTTTAATTTACAAGTATATTTAAAATTTATATTTTTAGCTAAAGAGCATGCACGAAGAAAAGTAAATAAAAAACCTAAGCCTTGTTTTACTCTTGCACATATGTTTTTAGAATTATTTAAATGAATAAAAATCGCCTAGGCTTGCTTCAGCGCTTTAACATAAAGCGACATTTTTTATTCTTCGCTATTTTTTTGCTTGCACTGCCTGTTGTTTTTCAGAATAACTTTCATTTTGATCTGGCTACCATTTGGCTGCTGAGTGCCACAGCTTGCCTAGGGCTAAATGTGCTGGTGGGCTATGCTGGGCAAATAAGTTTAGCCCACGGAGCCTTTTGGGGACTGGGGGGCTATACATCGGCCATATTAGCCACTCGCTATAATCTTCCGCCGCTGCTTTGTATCGTTCTTTCTACATTTTTCGTATGTGTGCTTAGCTACGTTATTACAAGACCCATTTTAAAACTTCGCGGACATTACCTTGCCTTAGCTACGCTAGCCATCGGGATTATCATTTACCTTGTGCTGCGAAACGAGAGCGATTTTACCGGCGGGCCAGACGGCATGAAAGTTGTAGCGCTTTCAGTCTTGGGGCGTCCCTTGAAAAATGTGTTTTTCTGGTATTATTTGGCTACATCTATCTTGCTTCTTTGCATGTGGATGGCTAACAATTTGCTGGCAAGTTCATTTGGACGTGCTTTGATGAGTATCAATGAGAATGAATTCGTTTCTTTTTCCTTAGGCATTAACTCGGAAACCATGAAGGCTTTTGTTTTTCAATTCTCGGTTTTTCTGGCTGCCTTTTCAGGCAGTCTCTATGCTTTTTATGCCGGGTTTATTTCTCCATCGGATGCTAGCTTCCTTAGTTCTTTAGAATTTCTTATTATGGCTGTGCTTGGCGGGCTTGGGAGTTTATATGGAAGCGTTCTTGGGGCTGCTTTTGTGATTATCCTGCCGCAGTTCCTTCTTTTTTTTAATGAATATAAATCTTTATTATTGGGTTTAATTATTGTTCTCGTGATGATGTTTGCCCCAGGAGGCATGGTGTCAATTATTGAAATTCTTTTTTTTAGCCTGTATAATAAAATAAAAAGTAAGGCTGATACCGGCGCTGATGCTAAGGCTAAAAAAAAACATGGTAACAAAAATTTGTAAGCCTGAGTGTTTCATAGAGCATGGATGCATTAAAAGTAGAAAATCTCTCTAAACACTTTGGGGGGCTTAAAGCGATACATAATTTTTCGATGACGGTTGCTGCCGGCAGCATTCATGCGCTTATCGGGCCAAATGGCGCTGGGAAAACTACGCTGGTTAACTGCCTAAGTGGATTGTTCTTCGCCGACAAAGGAAGCATACGTTTTTATAACCAGTCACTAGAAAGCTTAGCCTTTTATCAGCGGGCTAGGCTAGGCCTTGTTAGAACCTTTCAAAATCTAGAGTTATGTCAGCATCTAAACATCTTAGAGAATGTGCTTTTGGGCTTTTATCTTTCTTTGGAGAACTCGCTAAGCGCATCCTTATTTTTTTCAAGTAAAATTGCCCAGCAAGAACCCAGAGTTAAGCAAGAAGCCTTAGCCTTGCTCGCTGAGCTTGGTATTGCAGACTATGCTAAACAATTGGTAACAGAGGTGCCTTATGGTGTCCTCAAAAAAATGGAGATAGCCCGTATTTTAGCAGCTTCACCAAAAATGCTGCTCTTAGATGAACCGGTAGCTGGCTTAAACCACAAAGAAACAGATGACATAATGGCTATCATTGAAAATCTAGCGATGAAGGGAAAGGCTGTACTCTTCATTGAACATGACATGAAATGTGTTATGCGTTTAGCCCAAAAAATTACTGTTATGAATTTTGGAGAAAAACTTGCCGAAGGCTCTCCGCAGGATATTCGGCAAAATGACAAAGTTATCGCAGCCTATTTCGGCAAATAACCACCTCGCCTTATCACACCAGCCCAAGCGCCTTGTTTTATCACATCAGCTCAAGTGCCTTGTCTTATCACATCAGCTTAAGCAGCCTTGTTTAGTGTTTAGAAATATTCAGCAAGGGCATAGAAAAAACTAAAATTAAAACTAAAACTAAAACTAAAATTGAAAAGT
This sequence comes from Spirochaetota bacterium, assembly GCA_030621685.1. Lineage (GTDB taxonomy): Bacteria > Spirochaetota > UBA12135 > COTS27 > COTS27 > JAUXHF01. The sequence goes on along the minus strand of JAUXHF010000096.1, from coordinate 3,882 downwards.
AAAACAATTTTGTCATGAAAAAAAACACAGATGAAACCTTAGACCACTTTTTAAAGATTGATAATCTTTCGGCAAGTTACGGTAAAATAAAAGCCTTGCATAAGGTTTCATTAAACCTTTCTCGAGGCAAGATGGTGGCGCTTATCGGTGCTAACGGAGCGGGGAAGAGTACCTTTCTTCGCTGCCTAAGCGGGCTTAAAAAAGCTGATGGCGGTACTCTTTACTTTCAAGGAAAAAATATAATTGGATATTCTGTGGCTGAGCGAGTGAAAGGCGGCATGGCCCATGTTTTAGAGGGTAGGGCTTTGTTTTCGAATCTCTGTGTTAAGGACAACATTCAACTGGGAGCCTATTTGCAAAAAAAACCTGGAAAGGAAGACATGCAAAAAGTTTTTCAGCACTTTCCGGCATTAGCCGAAAAACTTGATGCTTCTGCAGCTTCGCTTTCTGGCGGCCAGCAGCAAATGCTAGCTATTGCTAGAGCCTTGATGAGCCAGCCGCTGCTGCTGCTGCTAGATGAGCCAAGCATGGGGCTTTCTCCAATTCTCGTGAAAGAGGTGTTTCAAATTATCCATGAACTTAAAGGCCAAGGCGTCTCTATACTCCTAGTCGAACAAAACGCTTCTTTAGCCTTGCAGTACTGCGATTATGCCTATGTTATAGAAAACGGGAGCATCGTATTAGAAGGAAGCGGGGAATTTTTAGCTGAAAATGAAGCTGTGAAAAAGGCCTATCTTGGAATATAGCTGTAGCGTATTATTTATTATTTAGAGCTTTTTAGTTTTAGCGATAATAGGCTTTCTTTTCTAACCTGAATAGCCATCACCCGTTCTTCATTTGTGGGAATGACGAAAACTTTCACGGAGCTTTTTGCCGAGTGAATAGCTCTAGCTCCCTGGGCCTTATTTCTCTTGGCATCTAAGCGCACTCCAATCCATGCTAAGTTTTTGCAAAGTGAGGCCCGAAGAGATGCGGCTTTCTCGCCAATACCTCCTGTGAAGACTAAAACATCAAGACCTTCGAGTACGGCAACAAAATTCCCTATGTATTGACGTATCCTATAGAGAAAAAGCTGCATGGCCTCTTGGGCGGCCTTAGAGTTATCCTCTACAAGGCAGCGCATGTCAGAGCTTATTCCCGATACGCCAAGTAACCCAGATTCCTTATAGAGAAGCTGCTCTAATTGAGCGTATTTGAGCTTCTCGTTTTTTAACAGATAGAGCAGAACGCCAGGATCTAAATGCCCCGGTCTTGTTCCCATCATAAGCCCATCTAAGGTGCTAAAGCCCATAGAGGTTTCCACAGAAATTCCATTTTTCACAGCACAGAGGCTAGCGCCATTTCCTAGGTGAGCGATGATTATTTTTTTTCTTAGTAAACCCAACTTCTTAAGCTGAAGGCAAATAAACTCATAAGAGAGTCCATGAAATCCATAGCGTTGTAATCCTTGTTTGGTATAGATTTTGGGAAGAGCTAGAGCTTTGGCAAGAGCTGGCATGTTCTTATGAAACACGGTATCGAAACATGCTACTTGTAGCATGCTTGGATACTGCTTGGAAAGCATGCTGATAGCCGACAGATTATGCGGCTGATGCAAAGGGGCTAAGGGTATAAGTTTTTGAAGGTTTTTTAAAACTTTAGCGCTTATCCGAGTGTGCTGAGTGTAGAGCTTGCCTGCATGCACAACGCGGTGTCCTGCTGCATGCAAGGTTAGTTTGAAGTCTTTTTTAAGCCTAGCTAACAGATGCAAGAAGCATGACAGGTAACCAGCGTTATTTTCAAAACTCTCGTGGGAAACGAGGCCTTTAGGTTTTAATACATCTGCCTTTGGCGATGTTTTTACATTTTTTAGCGCTGGGCGTATAAAGAGCGTCCAAGTAATTTCCCAATGCTTAGCTTTTAAGTTAGCTTGTACTTCAAGTTTTATCGGCAGAGAATGGCTGTTTTCGAAAACAGCCATTTTGATACTGGACGACCCTGTATTTACTATAAGTATATTCTGGGCATCACTGCTGGCAATTGTTTTTTTTAAAGCTGAAGCCATACTTACCCTCACCATTATATTCTCTACTTTTTAATATCCTTTAGCATGAGCATGCTCTGTTTGTTTAGCATGCTCTGTTTGAACATGAATATTAAAAATTATAATATGTCTTAAAAATTTTGGAGAGAGTTTCTGCTTTGTCGTTAAGCTGCAAAGCTCGTTTTAGCTTGCCAGTCTTAATTTGGCTCTCTACTCTAAACATGAAAATAATGGAAGGCATCTAAAAAGAGCATGCTATACTAAAGCCTAGTCTTTATTTAGATAGGCTTTGTTCTTGGAATTTTGTAATGATATTCCGTATTTTCGTGTTGTAGAGAGCGTTCATGAGAGCGGGGCTGTCTATTGAATTTTTGGCATAATTATGTAGTCTCTCGTAAACCCCAACTAAATTTCTAATAAATTTCAAAAGCATGGCAGAGATAAAACGCTACATCCTAAAACGTTTGGAAGTGCTGGCCGAGCAAGCAAAGCCGCTAGCAAAGCCGAACCCTGGGGTATCGGCTCTAGTGGTTCAAAATAGAGAAATACTAAGCGAGGGCCGTACTCAAGAAACAAAGCATGCCGAAGTTCAAGCCTTAGAAGGGCTTAAGAAAATTCAAAAATATTCGGCGAAAGAGGCCGATCTGTACATTAGTTTAACCCCCTGTAGTTTTTATGGGAAAACGCCTCCTTGCACAGATGCGATAATAAAAAGCGGCATTCGTTATGTGCATGCCGCTCTTTACGACCCAGATGAACGTTTGCAAGCTGAAGGTGATTCTGTGGCCTTGCTTGCTAAGCAAGGCATAAAGCTTAGCTATAGCTTTCCGCTGGAATACTGCCTGCGTATATTTTTTTTGAACATCGATTATTTTTTTCGCCAGCGCTATAAACAACCCTTTGTTACCTTGAAATATGCCATGACTTTAGATGGTCGCATGGCAGCCTTAGATGGCAGATCAAAATGGATTAGCTCTTTGGCAGCAAGGTCTGCGGCGGCGAAGCAGCGTGCCTTGGTCGATGTGGTTTGGATTGGCGCAAGAACCTTTTTGCTCGATAATCCTAGATTGAAAGCCGAAGCAAAACCCCAAGAAAAATTGTCGGAAAAGCAAAGGAAGCAATCCTTGAAGGGCGATTTTCCCAGTTTGAAAAACCCTGCTAAGCCACTGAAAGAACCTAAGGCCATCGTATTCCTCGATAGAGATTTTAGTGAGGCTGAATGTCAAAAACTACTTGACCAGAAGTATCAGCTATTGGGATCAGAGCGGAAACGATTGCTCTGGCTTGTCCAAAAAGATTTCACACAGGCCTTGAAACTTGCCGAAAGTGAGGGTATTGAAATTTTCCAGTACCCTGCTAAAATACTTAAACAAGCTAGTGCTTTTTTTGATTTTGTCTGCTTACTCTCTGCCAAGTTTTCTTGGAATTCAATTTACGTAGAAGGCGGATCCAGAACGCTGTTTAGGTTTCGTGAAGCAGGATTGTTCCACAAGGCCGATGTCTATATGTCTTTCTCGTTTTTTCGTAGCCAAGCTGGCGATGGGGGGCTTATCCCCTTTAGCCAAGCATCCTTGCAAAAAAAAAGCAAACAAAGCAAGAAAGATGTGGATATCAAAGCAGAAGTTAGCAGTATCACAGATCTTCAGCTTTCTTCAATACATATTGAAAATTTCGGTAATGAAGGCTTGCTTGTTCGGGGCTATACGCCTCTAGCGAAAGTGACAGAGCTTTGCCAGTTAGTTATTCCAAATTTCGATAAACAAAAAACTAAGAGCTAAGGATTTTCTTGCGGCATCTTTGCAAGGTGGCAAGAAGTTTTTTCAATACATATTGAAAATTTCGGCAATGAAGGCTTGCTT
>JAUXHF010000391.1 GCA_030621685.1 Spirochaetota bacterium | reverse complement strand
CATAGGTTTGGCGGTTATGCTTTTTTTTCTGTTAGGAAGCCAAGCTTTTTTCATCTTTTTCCTAAGAGCGAGTAGAAAAAATGAGGAAAATGGGAAGAGCGAGCACTTTTCAGCAAATTCTTTTAAAATAGCTGAGCAACCTCGTGAGCAAGGGTTTGTTATTAGTTTGTATCCTTTGCTAGCTGTAATAAGTGCTTTTCAAAAATTTTGGGAAAACAGGCTGAAGCTACAGGCCATGATTTTTGCTGCCTCTGCCTCTGTAGCAAGCCCCAGCAGAGAAAGTAAGCTAAAGTTAAAGTTAAAGCAAGAAAACATGCTAAATACAAAAGCCGAAAACGCCGGCGTGTTTACCGGCATGTTTATTCTAGGCAGAAACGTTTACGTACCTATGTTTTTTGTAGGTAGCCATATTTTGCAGCGGGTGGCTCATCTGCTGTTGTTTAGCCTAGGACTCTTTGCGTTTACCTTACTGGTAGAAACACAGATGATGTTGGCGTTAGCGTTGGGCTATGTTTTTACGCTTGTAGCCATGCTTCGTTTTGCTACACAGCCCCTGCAAAGAGAAATGCCCGGTAGAGAGGATATTAATTTAACAGTAAGTAATAAAGTAAGTAATAAAGTAAGTAATATTGCGAAGCAGAAACATTTTGTTATGGGAATGCAGGCACCGCTCTTATTTACGCTGTGTACGGCGATAACCTCATTTTCGCTTTTCTCTGGAAATTACCAGCAGGCAGCCTGGGATTTCATTCTTTTGGCAACGAAGCATGAATTCTCTTGGCTACTTAAGCTGCTAAGTATTTTTTCTCCGATACCAACGCTTATGGCATGTTTCTCGCTCTCGGCATGGGCGCAGGCATGGAAACAAGGCAGGCAATCTGTATCGGGATTTGCAGAGACTAGCCCTTTGTTGTTTGGCGAATTATTAAGCGAGCTGCTTGGCTGGGCTGTCTGGGCTGTTTTAGGCGCGCTTTTGATGTTCTTGCTAGAAGCTATTCTGCTTTACTCTTC
>JAUXHF010000070.1 GCA_030621685.1 Spirochaetota bacterium | reverse complement strand
CGAAATCCGGGAATGGTTTTGCGAGTATCACAAACCTTGATGCCCGTTCCAGCTAGCGCCTTTACATATTCTGCGGTAAGCGTAGCTACGCCGCTTAAGAGCATACAAAGGTTCAGTAGGGGTCGCTCGGCAAGCAGCAGTAAGGCAGGATTTCCGCTAAGCCGCAGTAAAGGTCTACCCGGCTTTAGTAAAGCTCCCTCGCTAGAGAGTAGCTCTAGCTCAAAGGCCTCAGAAATAAATAATTTGGTTGGTTTGTTCTTATAGGGCAGGCTAGCAGGTAGTAGGGAATGGGCAGATTTATGTTTTTGTAAAGAGAGCAAAGTCTGCTGAAGCACTGTTTTTACCAGCGGCAACCCACAGACCAGCATAGTCTGTTTTGCAGTGAGTGTAGCTCTTACTAATTTCTTGCTTGCTAATTTAGGCAGAGTTTGGGAAACTGCTGAAAGCGATTGCAGGGCTGCTTCGGTAGTGATATCGGTGAAAGTAGCCAAATCCTCAGTTAAGGCAAGGCTGCTTAGCTGCTTGGTTGAATGGATGAGTTTTTCTAGGGGAATGGTTTCTCTTGTCATAACCAAGGCCTAGTCTAGCTTAAAGCTAGGCTGAATAAAGGCTATAAAATATTAAAAGTATTCTTAGCATGAAAATTTAAAGCAGCAACAGGTGTCTAGCCGAAGCAGCAGCAGGGTTATATAGCCTAGCCTAGCTGAAAGAGCAGAGGTCTCTAGCCGAAGCAGCAGCAGGTCTCTCTAGCCGAAAGCAGCAGCAGGTGTCTAGCCGAAAGCAGCAGCAGATGGCCTAGCTTAGCTGAAAGCTATTTCATAAGATTTTTTAAGTCTATTTTTCTAGAAGAAGAGCCATCGCTATTTAAATAACTTTGAACATCTTTACGTTTTTCATGTTCAAGAAAATCTTTTCGAGAAAGACGAATTTGTTGTCGTTCTTTCGAGATTGATTGAATAAAGAAAGAATGAGTGTCGCCAAGAGTCATGACATCTTCAATTTTATCAAAAGGCTGGTCGCTGAGCTGGGAAGTATGGCAGAAGCCGACAATGTCATCCGAGATCTTGACGTTAATGCCATTTTCGACAACCTCGGAGACTTGGGCACTGAGGGCTTCGTTGCCCTCAAAAGCAATGGTAAGGTCTTCCCAGATATTACCGGTGCTTTGCTTAAGATTAATTTCTAAACGCTTACGTTCTTTGTTCACCCGTAAGATATGTCCTTGAAGGACATCGCCGGCCTTGAAGGTATTCGTGAAATCAACATTAGGAATGTTTTTGTAATGGGTGTCGGAAATATGAAGGAAGGTTTCAATTTCATCGTTGACTAGGCCGTAGACGCCAGAGCTTAAAGTTTTGGTAATCTTCAAATCCACGAGAGTGCCGGTGGGGTAAGCTTGCTCCATAGCATTCCATGGGTTGGGCTGAATTTGTTTTAATCCTAAGGAGAGGCGCATATTTTTTTTATCGATGCGAATGATTTTGACATCCAATTCGTCACCAGTTTTCACGACTTCATGGGGGTGTTGCACGCGGCGTAGCCATGAAAGGTCTGATACATGCACCATGCCATCAACGCCATCGGATACTTCCACAAAGGCGCCATAACTTTCAATGCGTACAATTTTTCCTTTAATCACATCATCTTCAGCGTATTTTGCTACAAAAGCGTGGAAGGGGTTATCCTCAATTTGTTTTTTGGAAGCCTCCAGGCGGAAATGTTCTTGGTCTATGGCAATAATAGTCACGGGAAACTGATCGCCTAGAGCAAAAACGGCTTTAAGGTTTTTAATTCGTTTCCATGAAATCTCACGGGGGCGAATGATAGCGTTTACATATTCCTGTATTTGTACGAGCAGGCTGCCCTCAACAAAAGAAACTAAGGTTGCAGTATATTCCTCGGCTACTTTAACTTTTCCGAAAAACTCTTCTTTTCGAGCTTGGGCAATTTTTTCAATATATCGTTTGCGTGATACCACGACACTGCTATCTTTAATATCAATAACAAAAAAGTGGCTTTCTCTATCAACTTGTTTTTCGCCTTTTGTTTCATGGCGCACAAAGTATTCGGACATGGGGCAGAAAACTTGGACACCTTCCATCTCAACAAGATAGCCGCCTTTAACTTCTTGGAAAACGCGGCCAAGCATGGAAGTGTTGTTGGTAAAGTTCTCTTTGACGGTAATAATACCACGGTTTTTGTCGGCTTTCAGTTTAGAAACTAAGATTCCATCGCTGGTGTTTTTTAGGCGCATAACATCTAGGCTATCACCAACTTTGGGCGCTGTTTTCTCATCGCTTAACAGCTTAAGGGTTTCCTCGCGAGAGATATAAGCATCGCGCTTGCCGGCTATGGTCAGGATAATCTCTGATTTTCCAATGGAGTAGACTACTCCAGATAGCATCTGTGTATCGCTGCTACTTTTACTTTCGTGTTCTTGCAGGCTCTTAACAAACTCTTCAGATTGTAAGCCCGTAGTTGTAGTGGAGAAATAGTCTTCTCCTAATTTCAGTTTAAAGTTATAATGCGCTACCATAGTATCGATAATTTCGTCTACGGTCATCTTTGAGGTGTCGATGATAAGCGCATCGTTAGCAATACGCATGGGCGATACTGAACGAGATTTATCTATGGCATCTCGCCGCAGTATTTGTTTTTCAATTTCTTGAAGGGAAGGGCTGCCTGGCTCTTGGCCTATTTCACGAAATCTTCTTTCCGCGCGAATATGCAAACTGGCCTCAAGGAAAAATTTGCAGAAGGCATCGGGAAATACGGTTTCGCCAATATCTCGGCCATCAATAACAATACTGTTAGCGTAAGCTATTTTCCGTTGTAAGTTTCTGACAAAGCTACGGACAATATCAAGCTTTGCCAAAAAGGGCACATATTTCTCAATTTCCTGAGTTTTCAGCTTATCGGTGACATCTTCTTTGTTCACATAAACAAGGTTGTCTAGGACTTCTAATTTAAGATCGCCAAGAGACTTTTGAATACTCTGTGTGTCCCTTGGGCTTACTTTATTTTCTAGCATATACAGGGTTAAGGCTCGATAAAGCGAGCCTGTATCTAAATAGCGGAAATCTATTCGGGAGGCTAATATTTTTGCTATGGAACTTTTTCCAGAGGCTGCGGGTCCATCTACGGCTATGATTCTATTCATTAAAAAATTAAAGAAATTCAGTTTTAGGAATTTTACTTCTAACAGAATTGCTTTTTACCTTATTCTTACTACATTCAAAATTTTACATGCTAAAAGGTGTGGAGGTGTTGGCAAGGCTAGCTTTTTTTCAAAAATTTATAAAATTAGATGCTAACTTGGTTTAAACTCAGAGTAAATACAGCCATTTCCAGCTTTTAGTAAAAAAAGCTTGTTGGAGAATAGCAAGTTAGAGAGGATATATGATTTTTGCAAGAAATTTGCCTTGACCCATTCTTGCAATTGTTTGCAACTCTATGGAACATTTAAGCGTGTAATGAATACTATTATAGCATGCAATAAAAAAATCAAGAGCAAAATACAATAAAAAATACAATAAATATACGCTTAGCTAGTAAAATTAGTCAGGTCTTTGTCCATGCGGAGTGTACTTTCTCTCTTTAAGTATGTTATTTATTCGATGGAAGGCTGCCTCTAAGAGACAGAAATCTAAAACAAGAACTCAATTATGATGTATAGTGTTGCCTTTGTAGGAAAAGTAAATGTTGGTAAATCCTCGCTTTTCAATAGTTTGTGCAGAAAACAAAAAGCCTTGGTAAGCAGTATTCCGGGCGTAACAAGAGACATTTTAAAAACAACATTGCGTCTTAAGAATGGGGAGGAAGTAAGGCTTATCGATACGGCAGGCTTTCGCCCGAGCTTGCAAGAAAATGAGCTTTTCCCGAATTCTCTACCAACAGAAAAAAACCTCATCCGCGAGCGAGCCAAACTTGAAGCCAATGTTGCCAGCAAACTTGATCATGATATTAAAAGCATTGATATTCTCATGGTAACCTTTGATATCAGCGATATTACTGCCCAAGATCATATTCTCTTGCGTAAACTCCGCAAGCTAGGCAAGCCCATGATCCCTGTGTTTAATAAGGCAGACTCTGTTTTTGATGAAGCTATGGTAAGTAATGAAGTGAAGAGCTTAGGCATTGAATATCCTATTTTCACATCGGCGTTACGTGGCTTTGGCTTATCTTTGCTACTGGATAAGCTGCAGGAAGTTTCTGAGCGTATAAAAGAAAAAAAATCGCCACCAAAAATAAGCGATGAGACTGAAGATGGAGCGGGCAGCATGCAAGAGGCAGAGGCGGTATGTCTTATTGGGCGGCCTAATGCTGGAAAGTCTTCTTTGTTTAATGCCTTATGCAAAGAACAAATAGCTTTAGTCTCCAAGATACCAGGCACCACAAGAGATGCCTTAGAGAGCATCATTAAAGTGCCAAACTTCTCTGCTTTTAACCGAGGCTCTTCGCATGCTGCGTTGCCGCTGAAACTCATAGATACAGCAGGCTTACGTCGCCGAGCGGCGACGCTGCATTCCGTAAAAAAAAGATCAACGTTATTAAGAGAAGATGCCGAAATTGAAATCTTATCGGTGAAGCGTGCCTTAATGGCCTTGCGTCATTCTATGGTAAGTTTGTTGCTGATAGATGCAAGCGAGGGCATTCGTGACCAAGATAAAAAAATTATGCAGCGTGCGGTAGATGAGAGAAGTTCGCTCATAGTTGTTTTTTCAAAGTTTGACTTAGTTGATATACGCTGGAAAGAATATCTTAAGGAAAAACAATTTGGGCTACCCTTGCTTGAAAAATTCCTAACACTGAAAATTTCCACACGGAAAAACACGGGCATAAAAGCCTTGCTGAAGGCTGTTTCAAAGGCCTTAGTGTTAAGGCAGAGTGAAATTTCGACTGTAGAGCTAAACAAGGCTTTAAAACTAGCCCTAGAGACACATGCTCCGCCAGTGCTAGTCAGGCAAGCTCATCGCAAAGTTTTTCAGGTGTACTACGGCGTACAGATCAGAAAAAACCCACCGCTTATTAAATTATTTGTTAATAAAAAATTGAAAAATTCGCATATCTATAATACCTATCTAACAAGGTTTCTGAAAAAGTATTTTGATCTTAACCAAGTGCCGCTTCGTCTGATTTTTGAAGAAAAGCAGAAGTAGAAAAACATCATGGGGCTATTCCTTGTTTTTTTAATGGCCTTAGTGGGCTATCTAATAGGAAGTATTCCCATAGGCTATATTCTTGGCAGGTTTAAAGGCAAAGACATCCGCAAGCATGGCAGTGGCAACATTGGGGCTAGTAATGTAGCTAGAACCTTAGGCCTAGCTTGGGGCATTTTTGTTTTCGTGCTTGATTTTGCCAAGGGCTTTATAAGTTTGGCGATACTTGAGTGGCTACTTTTTGGCCCGGCTTTTGTTCATAAACATATTGGCGAGTATGAAATTATTCTGCTGCTCTCTCCTATTTTAGGAAACATCTATCCTTTCTATATGAATTTTAAAGGAGGAAAGGCCGTTTCTTGCAGCGCTGGAGTGCTGGCCTATGCTAGCCCTGTTATCTTGCTTTGTACACTTCTTGTTTTTGCAGTTGTATTTGGGCTTAGGAAAATTGTATCGATGGCTTCTCTTGTGGCAGCGCTCAGTCTTCCTTGTATGGCGGCTCTTCTTTTTTATGTAGAAAATAAGAATGGCTACACAGAGTATTTTTTGAGAAATTCCACGCTGGTGCAGATGCATAAGCATCAATTTGTTTTTTTGCTTCTTGTGTTAAGCGGTATAATTATTTATAGGCATCTTGAAAACGTATCTAGGCTTATACAAGGCAAAGAGCCTAATTTCCGAAAATGAGAAAAAAAGATTAGCTATCTTGTTGTTTTTTTAAAGGCAGCCTGTAACGTGGCAGTATTAGAAACTGGAGAAACTTAAATTTTGTATTTTGAAAGGATGTTTTGATGAAAGAGAAAGTTAGTATTTTAGGAAATGGTAGCTTTGGTTGTGCGCTTGCCGCTAGCCTTAGTGTTCGGAATGAACTTTTTCTTTGGGGGCGTGATGAAAAAATCTTCGATCAAATTCTTCGTTGTCAAGGATTGCAAGAAACCAAAGTAGATAGTCTGCCCGGCATAGCCGTAGATTTCTCTAAGGTTATTGTAGAAAAAACGCTAGAGCGGGCCATAAGTCGAAGCTCGCTGTTACTTATGGCCGTTCCCTCGCATGCTATAGGCTCGTTAGCAGCCGAAATAAAGCCCTTTATTACAGAAAAACATGTTCTTGTTAGTTTGGCGAAAGGCATAGAAAGGAATTCTTTTAAGACGATGAGCGAAGTTATTGAAGACACACTTGCAGGGTCAAGATTTCAACCTGAAAATATAGCTGCGTTTTCTGGGCCTACCCATGCTGAAGAAATTGCTCAAGGCAAGCCTACTTTGGGAGTGATAGCATGTAAGAAAACTAGTTTGGGCGAGCATTTATGCCAAGTTTTTCATAGTGAAAATTTGAAAACCTATACGCATAGGGATATTGTAGGACTTGAGTTAGGCGGCATGCTTAAGAACATTATTGCCATAGCTGTGGGAATAGCAGAGGCAAAAAATATGGGAATGAACGCCCAGGCTGCCCTTGCCACAAGAGGATTAATTGAAATGGGTCGTTATCTTGATAGCCGCAGCCAGCAAACAACAAGGCCAGCTAAAACAAGTGAGGCTAAACAGCTCAAGGTCAATACCCTGTATGGACTTAGCGGCGTAGGTGATCTTATGGCTACTTGTTTTTCGAAGCACTCTAGAAATAGGCGTTTTGGATTCTTCCTAGGCAAAGGACTCTCTTTAGAGGCGGCGCTAAGCCGTGTTGGCCAAACCGTTGAAGGCTATTATGCTCTTTCCATTGTAGCTGCAGAGGCAGAGAAAAAAAACATCTATATGCCCATAACCCGATCCTTGTATCAGGTGTTGTTCGAAGGAAAGAAGACGGAGCTGGCACTTAAAGAGCTTATGAGCATGACCGATACTCAGGAATTCGGAGCTGGCACGTAAAGAGCTTATGCGCATGACCGATACATACGGTTTATATAAAGCAGCCTTCTTCAAGGGCTTTGCTAGAGCGCCCCTATGTTTCAGTGGCTAGTTATTGTGCTTATCTGAATACTTATCTGAATACTTATTTAAAAAGAAAAAAAAGTTTTTCAAAAATTTTTGAAAAAAAATAAAAAGCTATGCTACAATTTTCAAAATATATACTAAGCGTTGCTATCCCTTTAACTTTCCTTGTCAAAAATATTTAGCGCCGGTATATGTTCCAAAAACTTTGTTAAAGAATTGCATGATAATTTGATGCTAAAAAAATCAAAACGTGATACAATTGTTATAACGAACAAGAAGTCCCTGAAACTATTTAAAGCGTAATACTCTATTTTTCTAGTAAGAGAAGTAAGTATACATATTTTTTTTAAAAATCATATAACGGAGTATATAGTGTCGGTCGCTTTGAAATAGTAACCTTTTAATATAGAGGAGATCCCATGGCAACAAGCGCAAAACTGCTTACGTACCGCATCAAAGGTGCTGCGAAAGCAATAAAAACTCTTGAGAAGAGTCTTAAGAGCAAACAAGATGCTAAAAAGAAAATGGAAGCTGAGCTTAAAAAAGTAACAGCCGAAGAAAACAAAAAAGCAGCGACTAAGAAACCAGCTGGCAGAAAACCAGCCGGCAGAAAACCAGCTGGCAGAAAACCAGCTAAGCGAAAATAGTTTAGCAAATTTAGCAATACTCCTTGTCCTTTCATTTGGACAAGATCAAGGTTGTAGCATTATCTTAAACTACGGCTATATCTAGTGGCTTCAGGGCTTCTACTATACCACTGGCTTTAAGGTGATGCTTCTCCCCGTGCTAACAAACTAAAGAATTATTTCTTGCAGACATTCTGCCAGCTTCGCCAATGAATAAACCGCTTGCTGTGAAAAAACACTGGAAGCTAGGTGTTCATCTGATCTTCAAAACAAAAAGATTTGGTGTGAACAATGGTTTTTGGAGTGCTTTCCCCTCGCCGTATGGTCGCTCTTTTCCAGAGCTGATAAAAGCGACTTTGCTGATATACCCGTTATGCCAAAACTACCGAGCCATGCGTTGGCGTATGGGCGAAACGGTAGCTTTTATTCCAGCAGAAGAATACGAAAAACGTAAGAGCTTCGGCATTCGCTAGAAAGTGTTTTAATCTATTTTACTTGCTTTTTCTAAAAAAATGTACTACCATGAAAGTATGGATGGAAAATCAAAGCCCGTAGATGAAAAAGAACTAGACATCATAAAGTTAAGTGATGCTGCGATATCAGAAGTCAAAAGACGCTTGCAAGCCGATAAGGCTAAGGGTATTGCTGATGCCATTGAAGAACTTGGTCTTCGCTTGGGGGTAAAAGGCGGTGGCTGTTCAGGCCTCTCGTATGTTATTAAAATTGACAAGAAGAAAGAAGAAGATCACGTAAGTTTTCTCTACGGATTTCCTATTTACATAAGTCCGAAAAGTGGGCTTTATCTGAAAAACACTGTTTTAGATTATGAAGGCGGTTTTATGGGTAGCGGCTTTAAGTTCAAGAATCCGCAAGCAGATTCTACTTGCGGTTGTGGTGAATCTTTCTCCGTTTAAATATTTTTTTCTAAGCGGCGTTGGCAAGCCCTAGTAGAAAAGAAGTTTTTATATATCAATTCTATTCTTGGTTCACGAAATGCT
>JAUXHF010000267.1 GCA_030621685.1 Spirochaetota bacterium | reverse complement strand
TGGTTGCTTGGCTTTCGCCGCCAGTGGCTGTGGCTGCCATCCACGTTACAGGTGCCACCATCGCAGTTCCAATAAGAGCTACAGAATCAGGGTTTGCTGGGCAGCTTATGGCTAAATCTGTGCCTGCTACGTCTCTTATTATGTTTACAGTAATAACGCAGTTTCCTTCGTTACCAGCACGGTCGAATATGGCTAGCGTCATTACTATGGTAGCCATGCCACCTTGAGGCACCTTATAATTAATGGCACTGCCATCTTCATTAGCAGTGCCATCAAAAATATTTCCGCTTATCGCATACTTGCCGTCAGTTCCCGGGCTTAAAGTAAAAAGTTCAGTACCTTCAAGTTCAGTACCTCCTGCACTCGTAACGACAACAGTGCCAGTGCCAGTAGTAGTGGTACCTTCACCATCTACTGTTAAAGATTTCAGGTGGCTGCCAATGTTAACAAAATAAATGTAAGGGTTCCATGTAGTAGGTGCTCCACTTACTAGGCCTAAGCCAGCAAAATCTTGGAAACGCGCTTCCCCCTCAAAAGTGTCACTTGATGTAGTTTGCCTAGACCTTAACGTTATAGTTGTTTCAGAAGGACAGCTCTCTTCAAAAACTGCCATATCATCCATCGTTGGCACTGAAGTGCTAGGCGCTGTTTCGTCTAGCAGATGCTGCCCGATAAGGGCTACTTGGTAATATTTGCTTACAGCAGCAGTGCCAGTGCCAGCCATGCTTTTCACGGCAAGCATATAATTTTCGCCAGCTCTTAGCCCGCTGGCTTCGCCAGTATCAACATTAACAGTAAAATCTGCACTAGTTGTATCGAATTCTATTAGTCCAGTTATTTCTTTAACAGCTCCTAATAGAATTTTAAGTACGGGGTCACCAGCATCGATAATCCCACTATCTGTTACAGCGTAATAGCTAAGAACGCCGTTATTCGTGGGAGCTACAAAACCAAGCTGGCCGTCAATATCAAGCGTGGGTACTGTAGCATCAGCATTATTAGTGTCAATGTAATACTCACCTGCATTAGTTTCCACCATATCATCACCAGTAGTTTTCGGATTATCAAGTGTTAAGGCAGTAGGATATACATCCCCTGGCCTAAGATAAAGCCGGTACGCCGCAAGGTTCCGAGAAAACTCAGGAACAAAAGTTCTTGGCTGCTCGGGCATAGACGTATATGAAATACTTCCACCAACCTCCAAAATTGCGTTCGCAACAAGGATATTGCCACCTAGTCTAGCTTCGAAGCCTGTAGCAAGGCTAGATAGCTGAACAAAATTAGCAGAATTAGAAGTTACGGCGGTTATTCTTGGGTCTGGCAGACTGGAGGGGGTGAAGAGCACTGAAATTGTAATTGAAGTGCCACCATTTCTATCTGTTAGTTCTATGACAACTTCAATGGCTTCGTCTGGTCCACCTACACTTTCAAAAAAATTCTCATTAAGTTTAAGCACTACATCTTCATCGCCGTCATAGTCTAAGGAATAAAAACTATTTGTTCGTCCCTTTCCCGTACCTTTTGTTAACATTGCGGGATCAAAGTTAGAGTCGCTTCCTGCCTCTGTTAAATAGGCTAGCGAGGCAGTAGAAAATCTAGCTGTAGCTTCTAAGTCATCATTAGCTCCCATCTTTTCTAACCTTAAAGTAACACTAGGTTCAAAGCCAGGGGCTATCATAGTGGTGTCATCAACAACCACTACAACGGGAAGACCATCTGTGCCGGCTGCAGCAGCAAGTCCGGCTGCATTTAGAAGCATATTCGCATCATATGTTGCTGTGTCAGGGGCTGGGTCAGTGCCGCCAGCCTCATTGGCTACCGTTACACTAAGCCCAAGAACATTCTCATCAAGGACATTCTCATCAGGGGTAGCTGTTCTACCTCCGCCAGAAGATACTGCATCTCCTCCTGCTGCAGTACAAGAAACTATTATACCAGCAGAAAGCAAGAGAAAGCCTAGCAAGAAGCCATTTCTAAACACTTCTATTTTCTTTTGTATTGTATTTTTTTCATTATTTATTTTTCTCCATCTAATTAACATCCATAAGATTACACATAATTATGTATAAAATTTACATATATCGCATTTTAAGGCATACTTACAGTAACCATGGCTACATGTTAGCTAAGCATACAAAAAAAAAGAGATAAAATTCAATGCTTTTGTTTTTTTTATATAAAGCAGTATTAAGTTTTAAAGCTTCGTTTTTAAAGCTTTATAAAGCAGTTATTTCCCGTAAGCCCTGCATATTCAAAGAAAGAAAGGTCAGCGCTAAAGAATTTAAGGAATTTTATGTTTACTTTACTCTTATCGAGAAAATAGCAGATAGCAGATTAATTAGCTGCGAGCTTAGAGTATTTTTAAATCTGTGCCAAGCTCCAAGCTAATTACCTAGCTTTACAGCGCCCGAGCAAGTTTTTTAGGCATGTATTTAAACCAAAAAAAGCCCATGCCCCATTCCAAAAAGGAACAGGACATGGGCTTTTTTATAATAAATTTCTTACAGTTACTATG
>JAUXHF010000382.1 GCA_030621685.1 Spirochaetota bacterium | reverse complement strand
TAGCCATTGCCATTCTATCGGTTATCCTGCCGCAAATGGCTAATTACGGCCTTACCTTGCCTAGAGTACCTATTCTCGCGGCGGTTATTTGGGAAACTATTTTAACGTTTTTCTTGATGTTTGTCATCATAGCTGTGGCCACCGATTCCAAAGCTCACGTAGCCATGGCCGGCGCTGCCATTGGCGGTACCGTCTTGCTAGGTGCTATTTTAGGAGCCAACCTCACGGGAGCCTCCATGAACCCGGCTAGATCTCTTGCCCCAGCTTTATTTGCTGCTGATTTTTCAAGCCTATGGATTTATTTCCTATCCCCGGTTATCGGCGCTAGCCTTGCTGCCCTTGTCTATGAAAAAATTCGTACTGTTTAGCTAAATAATGAGGGGCCTACAGCTTCTCAATGAAGTTAAAGCCCCAGCTTTGAGAATTTCTAACCCAGGAAAATGCTTGAGGAGCTACTAAAAAAGAGTATTTTAGTAAAAACACAGCTCATTATCTACTCAAAACTTGATACACTGATGTATAAATCATTACTTCGATAATAAGTAGTTTATCTATCCATTAGATTTATAAAACTGAACATAACAAATGATATGTTACAATATAAAAAAACTTGAAGCTCAAAAGCAAATTGATAGAGGTCTTTTATGAAAGAAAATTTAATGAAAAAAGCTGTTGCCGAATTTATCGGAACTTTTACCTTCGTATTCTCCGGTTGTGGTGCTGTAATAGCAAGCCAGGCCTATCCGGGCCAGGTGCCGGGAATTGCCATACCCCTGGCTTTCGCCTTAGCCATAGGCGTCATGTTCTACGCTGTCAGCCATATTAGCGGCGGGCATTTTAATCCTGCTGTAAGCTTCGCTTTTGCTGTCGTGAAAAGGCTGTCATGGAAAGATGCTTTTAGCTATTGGATAGCCCAGTTCCTTGGTGCTATCCTAGCCATTGCCATTCTATCGGTTATCCTGCCGCAAATGGCTAATTACGGCCTTACCTTGCCTAGAGTACCTATTCTCGCGGCGGTTATTTGGGAAACTATTTTAACGTTTTTCTTGATG
>JAUXHF010000303.1 GCA_030621685.1 Spirochaetota bacterium | reverse complement strand
TTAAGAAATGTTGTTAGTAGCTTTAACGAGTAGTTTTACTTGATGCAGCGGTTTTTGCTGCTTCGAATTTAAACAATATCAAGGCTGTAAAATTATACCAAGAAAAAAAACTATGGGATAAGAGAAGCCAGCGCTCACAAAAATTTGGGATGTTTCTTCAAAGGAAAGGGGATGCATCACAGGCCTTAAGAAATGTTGTTAGTAGCTTTAATGAGTAGCTTTACTTGATGCAGCGGTTTTTGCTGCATCCGATTTAAATACTACAAATGCCGTAAAATTATACCAAGAAAAAAAAACTATGGGATAAGAGAAGCCGGCGCTCACAAAAATTTGAGCCGTTTCTTCAAAGGAAAGGGGATGAATCACATGCTTTAAGGCATGTTGTTTTTGGCTAACTTCAAGAATATTGTAGCCACGCTGAAGTTTGAAAATGCTATGTTGTTTAGCAAAAAAAGCATATACTTCGGAGGATAAAGAATTTTCGCTAAGCGAAGCGCTATTTGCCGAAGCGCTATTTGCCGAAGTGCTATTTGCCGAAGTGCTATTTGCCTTTTGTGAGAATGTATCTTTGTCGGGCATGGTTGTTTTTTCTGCTACAATAACCATGGCGTCATCGCTGAGTCTTGCCATGAGCCTATGCAAAAATTGTTTTTTTTCTGGTATTCGTAAAAACTGCAGGCTATAGAGCATGGTGGCTATATGCAGGGGCTGTTTTTTTTTCTGCTTCCCTAAGAAACTAAAAACATCTTTTTGGCGAATGTCGGCATGTTTAAACTGCAAGCTTAGCTTAGGTTTTACGGTCTTAATACTGGCAGCATTGGTTTTAGCAGCTGATTTTGTAAGCGCTTTCTTCTTTTCTTCTTTAGCGGCTTGGTTGGCGGCGGCTATCATCGGCCTTGATGAATCGATGCCGTAGATGTCTACTTTGTGTGAAGCTGCGGATTTTTTGCCTGCTTTCAAAGAAGAGAGGGAATTTTTTTGCTTGAGAAGACTTTGCTGAAGAAGGGCATGAATTTTTTGATGGAGCTGCAGGGCATAGCCCCCACGAGAACAGCCGAAATCGGCAATGCCTATATTAAAACTTGGCGTAGAGGAAGTTTTGGAAGTTTTCCTAAGCAAACTTTTTCTTGCCTTCTTGGCTGGAACAAAAGTAGAGGAGAGTATTTTCTTAAGATGCATCAGGCTTAAATCTAAGACCATTTGGGTGGTTTCTTGGTAAGAGGGAATGGAACGTTTTGCCATATCAGGAAAAACGTCAGCTACGGCCTTAGAGAATTTGAAGACTCCTTTGGCATCCAAAGCCGGGTTTCGTTTTTGGCGAAAAAGATCATCATGCTTGCTTTTCCCCCATGTTTGGTTCATTTTTTTTTTTTTCATATTGTTTTGTTTTTACCTTGTTTTGTTGTTATCTTGTTTTGTTGTTATCTTGAATAGCTTGGCAGTATGCAGAGGCTTGCTTAAGGCTCATGTAAGGGTCTTGGCTAAGCAAATGTTGTTGCATGTAATCGCGCAGGCTATCGAAAAGATAACTTTCTCGCCGAATAGCTAGGCTTTTCCATAAGCTGGAAAAAGGAATAAGGCCCATTTCTGCTTGCGTGAAATATTGATAATGCTGGCGGAGTTTTTCATCCATATCAATAAACTCTATCACCTTGCCATCTTTTATTTTGTTGCTAAGCGCATAATGAGCTATATGGTCTTCTCTGTTTGTTGGAGGTCGTTTGCTATCTTGAAAAGAGAGAAATACATTACAGAGGTTTTGGGCTACGTCTAAAAAGCTCTTTGCCGTAAAACTTCCCAGATTAAGCAGGTTAGCCGGCAAGATTAGTTTTGCTTGGGCTGCTTCTTGGGGGTAGTCTTGCCCTTGCTCATGTCCTTGCGTTTGGAGTTTTTCTTTTTTTCGAAAAAGCAAGCTGAGAAGCTCTGTGATAAACCAAGCGGCATCTTTGACGTAGATAAAGTCTCGTTTTTGAAAGCCATGTTGTATTTCTTTT
>JAUXHF010000116.1 GCA_030621685.1 Spirochaetota bacterium | reverse complement strand
ACCGATATATTGAAAGGGGGCTGAACTTTCCATAGCTTTGTATTAAAATATCGTATGTTATCTTAAAATGCTAAACTAGTTTTTAGAATAATCGAAAGAAACATGGGCAAATAATTAAATTTATAAACTAAGCTCTAAGCCCTTAATGTATCTTTATTTTTAGGTTTTTCTCGTTTTAGAGCTTAGGCAGAAAAATAAAAGCCAAGTTTTTATGCCGTATTTTAATAAGCACAGCTTTGCCTCGCTTTGCCTCGCTTTGCCTCGCTTTACAGCTTAGGCAGAAAAGTAAAAGCCAAGTTTTTATGCCGTATTTTAATAAGCACAGCTTAGGCCTCGCTTTAGAGGTTAGTAATCATTTTCTCTGGTACTACCCAAGCATCAAAGTCTTCGGCTGTAACGTAACCTAACGCTAAGGCAGCTTCTTTAAGAGTTGACCCATCCGTATAGGCTTTTTTGGCTATTTCTGCGGCTTTGTCATAGCCTATGTGAGTGTTGAGAGCCGTTACCAGCATAAGCGAGTTTTTAAGGTTTTTTTCAATGTTCTCAAAATCAGGTTCTATGTCAACCATGCAGTTACGGGTAAAAGAAACACAGGCATCGGCTAAAACCGAACATGCCATGAGAAAGTTATAGATAATGACTGGTCTAAACACATTAAGCTGGAAATGGCCAGTCATCGCGCCTATAGCGATGGTAGCATCGCAGCCAAGAGCATGGCTTGCTGCCATGGTGAGGGCCTCTGCTTGGGTAGGATTAACTTTCCCCGGCATAATTGACGACCCCGGCTCGTGGGCAGGGATTTTTATCTCGGCAATACCGCAGCGTGGCCCAGATGAGAGCAATCTGATATCGTTGCCCAGTTTCATCAAGACCACAGCAAGCTGCTTCACGGCGCCACTTGTTTCAACAATGGCATCGCTAGCCGAGAGAGCCTCGAATTTGTTTTCTGCCGTAATAAAAGGATGCCCCGTATATTCAGCAAGCCTGCCAGCTACTTTTTCAGCATACTGCTTAGGCGCATTCAGCCCCGTGCCAACGGCCGTGCCGCCAAGCGCTAACTGCGAAAGATGCGGCAAGCTATTTCGTAGGGCCTTCTCGGCGAATTTCAGCTGCCACTGATACGCAGAAAATTCGTTGGCTAAAGTAAGCGGCGTGGCATCCATGCAATGAGTTCTCCCCAGCTTCACCACATCCTTAAAGGCTAGCACTTTTTTTTCGATGGCTTGCCTAAGTTCTTCTAGCGCCGGCAATAAGCTTTCTACTACCTTCGTGTAGGCAGCCAAATTCATAGCCGTAGGAAAAGTATCGTTTGAAGATTGAGATTTGTTTACATCATCATTGGGATGTAACTTCTTAACTGGCTCATCAATACTTCCGCCCATAAGTACATGCCCACGGTTAGCAATAACCTCATTCATATTCATATTGGTATGCGTACCAGAGCCTGTTTGAAAAATTTTCAAAGGAAATTCTCCTTTGTGTTTGCCAGCTATAATTTCATCGCATACAAGGCCAATACTCTTAGCTTTTTCATGCTGAAGAACACCTAAGTCTGCATTCACGTTAGCAGCCGCTTTTTTAAGCATGGCAAAAGCCCTAATAATTTCTTCTGGCATGCGCATCACCTTGCCACCTATAGCAAAATTTTCTAAGGAACGTTGTGTTTGCGCCCCCCAGAGTTTTTCTGCAGAGACCTTCACTTCGCCCATGCTGTCTTTTTCAATTCTATAATCATTCATAACATAATATTTCCTAGTATTATTTTTTAGTATTTAAAAAAACTAAATACACTAAAAGCGCGATAATCAAAAACATAAAGAGCATGCGTAAATACCTGATGCTTGACTAATCTATTCTCATTCTATTCAAGAGCTACGAATGGCATCTATGCTTGCCACTTAGCCTGTAAAATTTTTTTCTTAGACATAAGAAAATTCCTTTTCTTTTTAAGATACAAAGCCACCTCTTTCGTAGAGAGAGAAAGTGTTTTGGCAATCTCGTCTTTGCCCATGTTTTGTGAATTCAAAGCGTAAATTTCATCTTCAAGAGAATATTTTAAGCTAGCGCTATGCCTTTGAGCAAAGCGGGCAACATGCCTACTTTTTTCATCCTCGGGGTTCAAGGCAAGAGCAGATTTTCCTTTTGAAGAATTTGCTTTTCTCGTTCTGGTATTTTTTGCCCTTTCAGTTTTTTCTAAAATAGTTTTTTTAACCTCACTCGCAACGAAAATGTTTTCCTTATTACGTGAAGCTGGCGCTTTAATTGAAGCTGGCGCTTTATCTGAAGCTAGCGCTTTATCTGAAGCTAGCGCTTTAACCTTTGTTTCAAAGTCTTTTATCAGTAATTGAATAGAGAGCACTTTAGCGTCAAATATCGCAATACTTTTTTCTGCTTCTTGGTTAAAGGTGTTAATTAAAGAGTAGAGTTCTTTTTTCATATCATTATGCCCATCACCTTCATGCCTCTGATTTTTTTTAAACATGAAGAAAAGAATTATACAGAAGCTAAGGTTTATGAAAATAAAGAGTGCGTAAATCATGCTAATATTCTGCTAATATTTCTTGTATATTTTATTAAAATGAAAACTTCTAAAATTTTGGATAGCGTCTAGCTAGGCGGTTTCTAAAAGAAAAACCTTAATCTATCTTAACGTCTAAAAAGTTTCCTTTAAATTTCTCTTTAATAATTTTGCCGTCTTCTTCTTTTTTATAATTTTTTTGCTGAAGCGAAGAATCATGAGTAACGCTTTTTCCTTGCAAGGGCAACTCTTGCTCTTTGGGATTAATGTTGCTAACGTTTTCATGAGGATTGGTTATAAGGCTAGAGGGAGACCTGCTAAGAGCTTCATCGTCAATTTTTTTTTGCTGCTTGGAAACTTTTCGTTTAGCCTCGTTAATCTGAAGAAAAGAATTTTGAAAATCTATTGCAGAGGGAGTCATAAAATAGCATCCTTATCGGTGAAGAAATAAGGCTCGTTCACAAGAGTATTCATGTTTTCAAGATCTGCCCTATAAATATTAGCATTTCGGTATTTTCGATTTGTGATTTTAAAACTGTTGCATTGAATGGTAACGGCAGCATAGGTGATTTTAGGAACAACTACTCTGCAATCATTATGTATAAGAGCCTTAGAATTCCGAAGCATATTAAGCGTATTTTCAGCATCACTCAAGCCATGTTTAAGCGAATTAAATTCTTCTAGCTCCGTAGTGTTTTCAGTATTTTTTGGCTTGGATAAATTTGTTTTTTTAATTTCTTTTTTCAGTGCTGAAAGCTGCTGCCTAAGTCCGTCGGCATGTTTTTCTGTTTCATAAATTTCTTTTCTAATAGCGAAAGGAATACCCACTTCAACAAAAGTCTTTCTGCCAGATACCGAGCCGAGGTTCGGCGTGAAAATAAGCTGAGTGGCACTTAAACTGCCGCCCCAAATACTGCCTTTACTACTATACACTTCTATTTTCTGACCAGCTATAACTTGGCAATTAGAAATAAGTTCACGAACACGGACAAAGCCATCTGCTATGACGGCACAATCACTTAAAAACTTTGTACGAACATTAGCAAAGTGGCTTATAAGTTCTCCGACATTTTTCCCATTCACGCCCCTGCTTACTACTATATTTCCGCCAGCTTCAAGCCTAGAAGCTCCAACAGAATGCATAACATGTAAATCACCTGAACATACAATTGAATAGCCATCTACCACAGAGCCGGCAACAAGAATGCTACCTAGATGTGAAATATTTCCGGTTTCAGGACCAACGCTTTCAACTCTCAGCAGGTTATCCACACTCCAAAAGCCATTAGCATCTCTATGGAGATTTCCATTCATAGCGGCTACTAATGTTTTTTCATCCTCTAAGAATTCTGTGTTTTTGCCGCCTAGAAAACGAATATTTCTAGCTTTTGGCACGGAAATCTCATGGCCATAAATGTTTTTTCCTTTTTTCCCTTCTTCTACTTCATGTTTAAACGCGATGACATCGCCTTTTTTCACTGAAATAAAGGCCGTGAATTCTCGGTAATCTATTGTTGTTTTTTGTTTTTCTTCTTCTATTTTTTCTTTAGCTTTATTAAAAGCAATATTTTCAATAGAGGCATCTTTGCAAGGCACTGCTTCATCGGCATGCGCTATCAAGTGTTTTTTAGAAAAATCTTGAGTAGTTACATACTCCTCAATTTCTTCTCCGAGAATTCCATATATAATTCCTTGTCCTTCAAGAAAAGATTGTATTTCTTCAGCTCGCAGAGGTTTTTCTTTAAATAACTTTGCATCAATGCTCAAATATACTTTACAATGGTTATCTGTAATAGAAAGATTAAATCGTTGCGTTAAAGATTCAGTTTTCTTATCGATAACTCCGGCTTTTATCCAAATATTAGGTAAGAGCAGTATTTGTTTTACGGTCTTTTTTTTAATGGCTATGCCAAGGCGCAAAGAAAGATTATATATTTCTTCCCGGCTGCGTTCTTCGCTTCCATCTAATAATGAAATGAGCTTAAGATATACCGTGTCTTCTCGTTTATCAAAAAGCAAGAATTTTTTAGATTCTGGCGTTTCTGCGCTCAAGCTCTTGCTTGAAATATCTATAAACTGTTCTTGTTTTATGATGAAGAATTTATAACCAGTATATTCAAGCAGCTCTCTCTTTTTTTTTCTATGCGATAAGAGATTCTCTGCCTGCTTCGGGTTTGTAGTTGATTTTAGATCTTCAAAAGAACGTTTCATGACACAAGACCATTGAATATCTTTAAAAGAAAAACTTTTAGAGTTTTTCGCAAAATAACGATGTGCATGCATCAAGGCATGCTCAAAATCATCCTCTTCAACATATACCGTCGCGTCGCCAAGTGGGATAAGCCTAGGTTGCGTAAAAAAACGCCGTAGCCTTTTACTCTTTTTCAAGATAGATGTTTTAGTGAGAATATCTTGAAGAATACCGCTGGGGGCGGTTTTAGCATGCCCTTCAAGTAGCGGACTAGCCATTTCAGAAACAGCCAGGTCCTTGTTTTCTTCTATAAAACTCTTAAAACTCATACAGATGCAAAAGCATTTTTAAAATTACTCTATGCTTATTATACTTATAACTCATAGCCATGCCCCATAAATTAAGCAAGTAGCAAAAACTCTTTTTTTTAGAAAGCTAAGAAGCTAAGAAGCGATAGACCGAGCCGAGCCGAGCCGGGCCGCTCGCATCTATGTTCCTATGCTCGCCTTGCTTGGGAAAAGAGACTAAACTAAGTTTTTCTTTAGGCTATCTAAGGAAGAGCGAATAAAGCGAATAGCCTTGCTATGTATCTGCGATACACGCGATTCTGTTACGCTTAAAACCTCACCTATTTCTTTAAGGGTGAGTTCCTCATAATAATAGAGTATAAGCACTTTTTTTTCTTTCTCTGGAAGTTTTTTAATTTCTTCAGCGATAATCTGCTTAACTTCATTTTGCTCAATTTGAACAAGAGGATTGCTGTTTTCCGATGATTTCAAAGTATCAATTAAGGCAATATCATCTTCATCATTTTTCACAGTCCAAAATTCATCTAAAGAGCCGATATTAGAATCGGTTACCATATTGCTTATTCTATTCACCTGCGAGCTATCCATGCCCACACGTTCACAAAGGTCGGCTTTACTAATAGCTTCACCTTTTTCTTCTTTGTAGTTCATACGAACTTCTTCAATAAATTTATACTTTTGGCGAACAGAGCGTGGTATCCAATCTAAGGAGCGGAGTTCATCGTATATCTGCCCACGAATGCGAGTAATTCCGTAGGTTTTAAATTTAACTCCTTTATTAGGATCAAACTTATCAATGGCGTCTAAAAGGCCAAAATTCCCAAATCCAATTAAGTCATTAAAGTCAATATTACTTGGCACCGTAGGCACTATTTTGCCAGCCACATATTTCACTAATGGAAAGTATTTCCGTAGTAGAAAAACTTTTTCAGTTTCGCCACGAAGGTTTTTATACTTTCTCCATATTTTCAGCTCTTCCTCTTCGCTAATGTTTAGCTCTTTATTCATGAATTTTTCCATTCACTGCATACCCCTCATCATGTATTTGAATTTTAGATTTTTATGTTTTAATATCAATTTATAACGCTCATAGTTCTTCTTTTTTCGGAGAAAGCGGCAAAAGCTGGGCGGCATCGTCATCCATCATCGTGCTTACCGCCCGCGCCATTTGCTTTGAGTCAAAGTCTTTAAATTTTTTCAAAACAGCTTTTTCCTTCCCCACTGGCTTGAAACTCGGTCTTACAGAGGCTTTTTTAGCACTCTTGTTTTTTTCAGCATCAGAAGCCTTGCTTTCAGAAAAGCTCGTTTTATCTTCAACACTTTCTTCTATTCCTGCTAAGGTAGCCTCAAGGTTATCATCTTTTTCTGCCCCTAAATTTTCATCCATAGTATGTAGCTTCGCTTCCGAAAAATCATTACTCTTATCACTATCATCATCAGCGTTATCATCAGCATCATCATCATCATCATCATCATCATCA
>JAUXHF010000094.1 GCA_030621685.1 Spirochaetota bacterium | reverse complement strand
GCATAAGATGCTCAGGCTAAGCTCTAGCTGTAGCTATTTGCTAAACTCCCTGAGACTTTTTAAAAGTCTTATCAAAGCTTTGCAAGATCATAAGAAAGAGAGTATCTATTTCTTCCTTCGAGATGATGAGGGGAGGTGCTATGACCATAGTATGCTTACAAGCACGCATAATAAAACCAATATCAAGGCAGAAGTCACGACATATGCTAGCAATGTCCTCTTTAAAGCGCTGCCGAGTCTCTTTGTTCGCCACGAGTTCAAAGGCCATAAGCATGCCTTTAAATCGCACTTCACCTACGATGGGATGGCCCGTAAGCTCTTGGCCTTTGGCATGAAAATACGGGATGATGTCCTCTGAAAGCGTTTCAAGCAGCTCTGTTTCCATAATATAGTTTAGATTAGCAAGAGCCGCTTCGCATGCTACAGGATGTGAAGAATAGGTATAACCATGCGAGAACTCTTTCTTTTGGTTTGTCAAAACAGCATAAACGGCATCGCTGATGCCTACGGCTGAAAGCGGCATGTAGCCCGAAGTTATTCCTTTCGCCATGGTCATAATATCAGGTTTCACACGCCAGTTATCTCCGCCAAACCATTTTCCTGTACGTCCAAAGCCACAGATAACTTCATCGCTAATCAGTAAAATATTATATTTCTTAGTTATTTTCTGTACTTCGGGCCAATAGCTATCGGGAGGGATAATAACGCCGCCAGCCCCTTGAATGGGCTCGCCAATAAAGGCGGCAACATTTTCGGCGCCAAGTTCTTGTATTTTCTGCTCTAAGGCAGCCGCACATTCCAATCCAAAAGATTCATCGTTATACGGCCTGCCAGCATCAAAGCTATAGGGCTGGGCAATGTGATGGATATCTTCAAATTTCAAATCGTTTAAGGCATGCATAGAATCCATGCCTCCTAAGGCTGCCGCTAACACGGTAGAGCCATGATAGGAATTCTTCCTAGAAATGAACACACGTTTTTGGGGCTGCTCTAGGCTCTGCCAATAGGCACGCACAAGTTTAAATACCGTATCATTAGCATCCGAGCCGCTGTTGCCATAAAAAAAATGCGATATGTCACCAGGGCAAAGACTGCTTAAAAGTTTAGAAAGATTGGCTACTGGCAAATTAGAAGTTTTAAAAAAAGCATTATAATAGGGAAGAATTTCCAGCTGCCTAGCCACAGCTTCCTTAACGGGCTTACAGCTATAGCCAACATTCACGCACCAAAGGCCAGACATGGAATCTAAATATTTCCGCCCATTGGTGTCCCAAAGATAAATCCCCTCAGCTCTGCTTATCAGCGTTCTTCCTCCCTCATCAGCAATCGATCTCCAATCACTCATTGGTGAAAGATGATATTTCGTATCAAGTTCTTTTATGTTCGACATAGTACACGCTCCAAACAGTGTTTATATTTTTTTTAGTAAAATTTCTTAGCAGCAGATAACATTCTACATTCTGCATTCTGCATTGGCTAAAGGTCGCCCTCGGGTCGCCCCCGCTAAAGCCGTAATTTCAGCCTCATCTCCACATTGCCACATGGTAACACGGCGAAAATTCCAAGCAAAGCAGCTTCAACAAAGGAAATATTAGTTCTTGTAAAATAGCCAAAGCTTGCATAGTAATTTCTTAGTAAAATTTCCTAATTTCCTAGCAGCAGATGGCCTTGAAAGGCTAAAATGGTCGCGCCCGCTAAAGCTGTAATTTCAGCCACATCGTAAGGCGGCGAAACCTCAACTAAGTCAGCTCCAACAAAGGAAATGTTTTTCAGTTCTTGCAAAATAGCCAGAGCATGCATAGTGGAAAGCCCCGCTATTACGGGCGTACCCGTTCCCGGAGCAAAGGCAGGATCTAGGGCATCTATATCAAAGGTTAAATAGGCGGGCATGCCCGCCACGCGATTCTCTATTCGCTTGGCTATTTGCAGCGCAGAAAGACGCATAGCCTCATAGCTGTCAATAACTTCTATACCGAAATTATCTGGATTGCTGGTACGCAAAGCAATTTGTATTGAATGCAGGGGGTCGATAAGTCCATCTTTTATCGCGCGAAAAAAACCTGTGCCATGATCTATTCTATTTGCCCCGCTAGCTAAGGGCAGGTCTTCCCAAGTATCGCAATGAGCATCAAATTGAACAAGCGCTATTTTATTTTTAGCAGCATTTGTTTGCTGGGCATGTATCGCCTTGATGATAGGGTAGCTAATAGAATGGTCGCCGCCTATACTAAGCGGCTTACAGCCATTTTCTAAAATAGGAGCTATAGCCGCTTGGATGCCGGGTTCTAAGCTAGCCGTGTTAGCATAATCAAAGGAAACATCGCCGCCATCGTATACTCGGGTGGGCAGATTTCCCTCGCTATTGTAGAGATCATCTTCCCAAGGATATACTTTCTGCCAAGAGAGCATTTTGCTGGCCATGCGAATAGCACGAGGACCAAAACGTGTGCCGGGTCGGTTAGAAGTCGCTGAATCGAATGGGATGCCTAAGGCAACTATCGATGACTTGTTCACGCTACGCTCTTCTAAAGCTAATTCTTGTATGTTGAGCATGGGAGCAGCCATGAAAGTTAGCATGCCACTAAACATGGCTGTGGTAGCCCCTGTTTCTTCGCTCTTACGATTAGGGTTTTCTTTCTTCACTGAAGCCGCTGGCTGCTTCAATTTTTTTTTTGTTGAAGCTGCTGGCTGCTTCAATTTTTTTTTTGTCATACGCAGAAATCTAAAAATATATACTTTATGTGGCTAAGCAGTCCTTCTTGCTTTTCTTTGATGTTTTCTATTTGCCTAAGACTATTGCTTTAATATCTGTATATTTATCGAAAGCATGCAGAGATTTATCCCTACCGAAGCCCGATTGTTTCATGCCTCCAAAAGGTATGGTGGCATCCCCGTCTCCCCAGCAGTTTATCCAGACACTTCCAGCTCTAATATTCCTAGCGAAAAGCTCTGCCTTCAAGATGTCTTTGCTCCAAACAGTGGCCGCAAGACCAAAGGGCGTATCGTTAGCTAGGCGAAGCATCTCTGCTTCATCATTTGCGGTCATCACGGCGAGCACCGGTCCAAAAATCTCTTCTTGGGCAATGACGGAAGTGTTTTTCACTTCATCAAAGATAGTTGGCGGAACATATAATCCTTCTTTATACTCGGCGCTCTTAGCAAAGGCAGAGAAGCCTGGAGGTTTTGGCAAGGTTAGTAGCCTAGCCTCTTCTTTACCTAAGCGAATATAGTTTTGAATTTTCTGATACTGGATATCATCCACTATAGCGCCCATATTGCCTTTAGGATCAAGCGGATGCTCGGGAAACCACTTTGTTGTCTCTGCAAGTAATTTCTCTAAGAGTTTTTCTTTAATTTTTTTATGGAGGATAAGCCTGGATCCGGCAATACAGACAGCCCCTTGATTGTAGAAAATAGAGCTGGCAATACTTTTGGCAGCAGCGTCTAAATCTGCATCTGGCAGCACCAGAGTTGGAGATTTCCCGCCGGCTTCCAGCCAAACCCGTTTCATGTTGCTCTTTCCAGAGGCTATGAGTAGTTTTTTGGCTGTCGCCGTAGAACCCGTGAAGGCCAGGACATCAACATCTTTATGATAGGAAAGAGGGACGCCGGCGTCCTCGCCAAAGCCGGGGATGACATTAAACACGCCCGGGGGCAGATCCTGCTCTTGCCATAGGTAGCAGCAATACAAAGCTGTAAGCGGCGACTTTTCAGAGGGTTTTAACACAAGGCTATTTCCGGCAGCTAAGGCGGGGGCAGCCTTCCATGACATCATCAAAAACGGATAGTTCCAAGGAGTGATGGCGGCAACCACTCCGGCGGGCTCGCGTCTAATCATGCCGATGAAATCTTGATGCGATGGTGCTATTTCATCATAGAGCTTATCCACGCATTCTGCCATCCACTGAAAGTGATCTATGCCGCCAGGAACATCCTCCTCAAGGCTGTAGCGAATAGGCTTGCCCATGTCTAGCGTTTCCAGCAGGGCTATCTCTTCCTTATGGGCTTCCAAGCTCGAAGCAAAACGAAGCAGCTTTTTTTTTCGCTCTTTCGCTGGGAGCTTTCTCCACGTAGCTTCTTCAAAGGATTTTTTAGCACTGGCTACGGCCTTATCAACATCGCTTGCCGTGCAAGCGGCTATCTTAAGTTTCTGGCTCTGTTTAAATGGCAGAGCTTTTTCGTAGCTATCGCCACGAGCCGATTTTACAAACTGATTCCCAATAAAGGCAACGTTTTCTAAACGCTTTATGTCTAGGCCAGTTAAGACCTTTTTCCAATCTTCTAAACTTAGTTGTTTGCTCATATCAATATTTTTTTTATGTACAATTTTACAGCAAGCTGGCTTTATAGCAGCTGCTCTCCATCTAATTTCTGTCTAGCGATAGTAGATAGCCGGTAGGTATACATGCTCAATCAATCATATAAGAGTATCATAATATTAAATTTAATATCTTAGTAAAGTGAGTATTTTAATAATGTGAATACCACGTAAAATCTGTTTCGTTTAAAGTAGCCATAACATTATAGTATTCTAAAAGCCTTTGCTGATGGAAAACGTCACAAAAATCATTTCCGAATAATTCTCTAAAAACATTTTTTGGGGCAGCCCAAGCGCTTAAAGAGCGAGCCATGTTCTCGGGCTTCAGCTCCCAAGCATGAGGGGGAGGATGAGGCGGATGGTTACTATTGGTGGTCATGGGCGAAGGCTCATTTCCTAGTTTAAGACCAAGATAGACGCCGGCTAGGACGGCGGCAACAGAAAGATACACGTTGCTATCTGCGCCGGCAATTCTATGTTCTATTCGCATAGCTTTACGGAAATCTGGGTTACTTGGGTTTAAAGCGGGAAGGCGAAGAGCCACTCGGCGGTTATTCAGCCCCCAGCTTTCAATATTATAAGGAACATAATTTTGCACATAAAAGCGTTTATAAGAATTGGGGTTGGGGGCGAAGATAAGCATGGCCTCTCTAGCAGTTTTCTGCAAACCGGCGATGGCATATCTGGCATATTTACTGGGGCTAGCAAATTTTGCTTTGTTCTTAACAGGGAATTCTGCCATTACATTCTCGCCTTTACTGTTTTGCAGGCTAAGGTTAATGTGCATGCCGTTAGAGCTTTCTTCATTGGCTAAGGCCATGAAAGTAGCCGACATGCCAAAAGGCTTCGCTAGAGTTTTTACGGCATGCTTAAAGAGAATCGCCTCATCTGTAGCTAAGAGTGCATTTTTTCGATAATTCAAATTTATTTCAAACTGCCCCTTTCCGTACTCTGAAGAAAGGCCATCTAGCTCTATGCCCGAAAGCGCAAGACTCTCTCTAAGTACATCCGTGAAGCTAAGAAGTTCCTCTATGGCTTCCATGCCATAGCAATTGCCAATCTCTGAAGCTAGCTTCGGATAGTCATACACACTAGCATAAGAATTTGCTAGCGGGCTATATTTTCCATGTGAGGCATGGGCATTTGTTATTTCAGCATCACCTTTCCCTGTTTTTTTAAACAGGGAAAATTCCAATTCTATTGCCAATGAAACATCGAAGCCGAATTCTTCTTTTATCAGGCCTGCCATTTTTTTCACAAGCTCTCTACCGCCATAAAGAAAAGGCTTGCCATCGCTATTATGTAGCGAAAGAAAAACTTGGGCATGGCTTATGTCCTTAGGGTCAATCTTGGGTTGCCCGGGCTTTCCGCTGGCAGCTAAGGCCGTTAGCCCAGAACTAGCCGCCGGGAAAAGCGTGCCTGCCAGGCCGCTAGCAAAGTAATCGCTATCGCCGGAATCTATGGCTGGCATATCGTAATTCTTGCCAAGCGAGTTTTGTAGCAAAATAGATTTAGGCAAACAAAGCTTAGGCTGGCAAAGGTCAAAAATTTTCTTTATCGGAATCTCCTTTCCACGAACCAAGCCCAGCATATCCACTATCATGGCACGAACGGAGTGGATGTTAGGATAACGTTTTAGAAACTGCTTAATTTCTGCCGGGCTTAAAAAACCAGCATCAGCATGAACATGAACATGAGAATCAGAATGAGACTTTGTCATGGAAGCAGATCCTTCATTCGATAATAGAGCATAGCTAAGGCTACGAGTGGCCCGCGAATGCTCTTTCCACCAAGAAATTTTCTATGCGGAATGTTCTCGAACAAGCGAAAACGCCCGCCCTCGCCGTCAATCGCCTCGGCTACAAGACGTCCTGCTATGTTGGATAAGGCTACGCCATGCCCCGAAAAGCCCTGAAGGAAATATATCTGCTTTTTGAGCTTGCCAAAATGAGGCGCCCGATTCATGGTGATATCCACCTTTCCTCCCCAAGCGTATTCAAAAATTTCATTTGGCGTGTAATCAGTGAATTCGGGAAACACTCTTGTCATACGGGCAAATAGCGATTTCTTCAAATCTCTAGGATCGCTGTCTGTGTAGCTAACTCTGCCGCCAAAAAGCAGGCGGTAATCTGCCGAGAATCGGTAATAGTCTATCACAAGATTCATATCACAGATGCCCGCATTGCTTGGAATAAGTCGCCTTGCCCACTGCTTGCCAAGGCTTTTCGTAGCTGCTATATACGTGCCAACAGGAATAATATGCTTCATTAAAAAAGGGTTTACCGTGTTATAGACGTTCGCCGCTAGCAGAAGATGTTTGCAAGTTACTTTTCCCTCTGCTGTATGTACTGTAATTCTATCTTTTGAAACGCTGCCTGTATCATCGTAGAAAAGTGCCTTCGTGTTCTCGAAGATGCCAGCGCCCATGCTCTTTGCTTGCACAGCCATCCCCTTGCAATACTTTAGCGGATGTATATGCAAGCCATTTTTATCGTAAAGAGCCGATGTGTAAAGCTTGCTTGCCACCTGATCTTGAGTTTCTTTTTTATCCCACAGCGTTGTCTCATGGCCTAAGTCTTGGAAGATCCTATGCAGGCTAATCAGCTCTGCGTCATGTTTTTTTCTCTGTGCAATGGTTATCGTGCCATCAGCCATGTCGCAGTCCAGAGAAAAATTTTTAACATTTGAGCGGATTACCCGAAGGCCCTCTGCAGTTAAAGAAAAAATTTGTTTAGCGACATCCCAGCCTGTAAGCGCAGCGAGGGCATCTATGCCACAGCCCACATCAACAATGGCCTGACCGCCGTTTCTTCCCGAAGCGCCGAAGCCAACGGTTTCGGACTCCAATAAAATAACGCTGAACCCCCGATTTCGAAGTTCTACCGCCGCAGAGAGTCCAGCAAAGCCTCCGCCAATAATACAAACATCGCTTTCTGCTTCTGTTTGAAGGGCTGGGGAAACAGTGTAACCCTCGTAATTCTGAGCCGTTTCTTTGTAATAGCTTTTTTCCATAAGTTTTTTTCCTAATTGGCACGTTCCATGAAGTCAGCGTAAGTTACTTAAAACATGTTTTGCCTTGCGCTTGTGAAGGGTTGGCGAAACAGCGTAACCCTCGTAATTTTGAGCCGTTTCTTTGTAATAGTTTTTTTCCATAAATTTTTGCCTATTTGCCTAACTAGCACGTTCCATGAAGTCACAGCGTAAGTTACTTAAAACATGTTTTGCATTTACGCCTGCCCGCTGCGCTTGTGAAGGGTTGGCGAAACAGCGTACCCCTCGTAATTTTGAGCCGTTTCTTTGTAATAGT
>JAUXHF010000081.1 GCA_030621685.1 Spirochaetota bacterium | reverse complement strand
GGCGGCTTAATCGCTAAGGGCAAACCTCTGAAGAAGATAATTTAAGAAAATAATTTAAGAAAAATCTTCCTTAGCCAAAGAATGAGATAAGGGAGATTCAAGCTCCGTCCATAAACCCTTTAGGCATGGAGAACTCATGGCCTCTACCATAAGAAGCCTGTAGTTTTTTTTGGAGTGAAGCTCTGCCCCCAGCGACATAATATGCTTACTGGCTTGCTGGCAATCTATGAACAAAAAACCGTAGTTCCCATAACTCTCTAAAACCTTTGAAAGCTGAGTGAGGGCGAGCAGGGCTAGTTTTGAAGTGTTCGATTCTTTAGAAAACATAGACTCTCCAAAAAAAGCTCTTCCTAAGGAAACGCCATAGAGGCCGCCTACTAAATTGTTATCACGATATACCTCTATTGAATGGGCTAAGCCTAGGCGATGTAAATCTGTATAGGCCTTTAGCATTTCAGGGCCAATCCATGTGCCAGCGTCATCTTTTTGCGAAGCTCGTTTATGCATGGCACAACTTTGAATAACGGCAGAGAAATTTCTATCTATGGCTAGATGATAAAGTTCTTTCTCCGAGGCATCTTCTTTGTTTTCTGATGCATCTTCTTTGAGAGCTTGGGCTGAATTTCGAACACAGGTTTTTGTTTTTAGGAACTTACGAAAACTTTTAGATACCTTAAAGCTGTCTTGAGAGAGGAACAAAGGACGCTGAGATGGAGAGTACCATAGCACCGGAAGTGTTTCGAACCATGGGAAAACGCCGTTGGCATAGGCTTCTATAAGCGAGTTATTAGAAAGAGTTCCGCCAATGGCTACGCAGCCATTGCTTTGGCTGGGCATGTTGAGAGAGAAGCCCATATAGTGGCGCTTTGCTTGCAGCAGCATGGAAAGCGGGCATGGCTGAATTTGTTTGAAAACTTTTTTTTGACTTGAAGGAGAATTCATGGCTTACAAAAACCTTAAAAATGAGGAATTTAGAGTAAAGAAAAAGGCAAGGTATGGAATAGCGGGTTTTACGGAGCAGGGGAGCCGGGCAGGAGCTGGCAAGCTGGGCAGAAATAAATACTTCGATTGGCTAGGCTTAGTTTTTTAATAGAAGACTTTTCAGAGTGGCAGCGAGGGCAAGTTTTCCCATTGGCGCCATAGACTTTCAATTCTTCTACAGCGTAGCTACCAGAAGAGCCATCGGGAAGCATGAAATTTGCAGTACAGCGCCAAGGCTTCTTTGGCTGAGCTTTGCTGCTTTTCGTTACGCTGCCGCCGTGTTTTAAGGCCATCTTTTTGTTTGTAGCGAGAAAGGCAAGGCTGCTTCCTTTTTTTAATATCGCTTGGTTTAATATTTTGAACAAGGCAGAAGCTAAGGCTTTACGCTGCCTGCTAGAAAGACTGGATACGGCTTGCAGGGGGTGAATGCTAGCAAGAAACAAAGCCTCGTTAGCGTAGATATTGCCTATGCCTACAAGATGTTGTTGCATCAGCAGAAAACGATGAATGGGAATATTTGGCCAAGGTCTTTGAGGCTTAGCTTCATGCAAGCATGGCAGGAATTTTTGCTTGAAATATTCTTCTATTCTTTTGTTTTTTAGCGAGACCACTTTGCTTGGCTCTGCCGATGTTGCTTCTTGGGGAACTTTTCTGGGAAGCCTAAAATGTGTTTGCAGGAAGCTTGTTTTTATTTCAAGAGGCTCTTGTCCCAGAAGGGCAAGGCGCTTTCTAGCCAGCATGAAAGCAAGGTGCTTTCTGGCCAGTATGAAAGACTCTTTGGGGCTGATGAGGGCTGCTGGCGGGGCTTGTTTTGTGTTTTCGGCTGTTTTTCTAAGCCTTGTTTTTGCTGGAATTAAAGAGCGAGAGCGAGAGCGAGAGTGAGAGCGTTCAGGTTCAGGTTCAGAAATAGGCTTGAGGAAAGACTGCTTGGAGTGTTTGGGGTGTTTGAAAAATTCAAATTCTTGAGTGCTTAGACGGATAAAGGGAATAAGCTCGCCGAAGCGCTGATCGCAGTAAATTAGAAATTTTGGTTTTTCCCCGGGTTTAGAAAAACGAGCAATAAGATGAGCATGGCAATACTGCGGAATCTGGGGAATTTCCGTGAGTAAATTTGAAACACTCGAATTTGAAACATTTGAGGGCAAGACATGTTTTTTATGAATATTTTTGGTTCTTGCTTGGCTAGGTTTTGCTGTTAAAATTTCTAAACATGGGGGCAGATCTATAAGAAAACTGCCAGCCATTCTAAGATGAGCCAGCAAGCCGTAGTTCTGATTAAAGCTAAAATAGAGGTATTTCCCGCGGCGGTAAATATTGCTTAAGGTTTTACCTTGTATGTTAGAAAAGAAATCTTGAAGGAACTGGGCGGAAGGCTGGCTGCCAATGGACTCTGGCGCCGAGAAAATATGCGATATTTCACGAGTGGAATGGGGGTTTTTGGGCCTAATACGAAGGAAAATAGTTTTTTCCCACAGCCATCCTTGTAGGCGTGATTTTAGGTTTTGGCGTATGGCTTCTACCTCGGGTAGCTCTGGCATGGATATAGTATATCACAGCTAAAGTATATTACAGCTAAAGTCTTCTTGGCTGCATCATGCTTTGTTTTCTAGCTTTTTTAGCAAAAGACTAGGCTAAGAATCTTGCTAGGGGAAAAGTTTATAACTAGCTGTATAATTAGCTGTATAATTAGCTTTATGATTAGCTTTATGATTAGTTGCATAAAAGGCTAAGGCTAGGCTGTTAAGGCTGGGGCTGCTAAGGTGGATTTTATAAAGTGCTGTTATGGATAACTATGAAATATGGAAAGAGTGCTTTGAATAGATTGCTAGAGAATTTGATTTTAGAATTTAAGTTTAAACGGCTTGCTTTGTGCTTACGTTAGCGGATACAAGCAAGCTAGAAAGAATTTAAGCTAAGCGTTGCCAAAGTGCTTGGCTAAAATCCAGCTTTAAAAAAATACATGAAGATACAAAAATGGGTCCTTATTGGCGAGGGAGAAGAGCTTAAAACCTTAGCAGAAGACCTGAAAAAAAAGCCGAATATTCAGCTTATTGCCTTAGTTTTTGTATCTAAGCGAGCTAGCAAGGCTATGGTTTCGCTGGCAGCTAATAAAATAGAGCTACTGGCTTTCGAATCAATGGAAAGATGGCTTCCTAGGCTTGGCGTAAGCGTAAGCAATATAGCGATAGCCTTAAACGTAGCCCGGCATGAGTTTTTTAAAAAACTTTTAGATAGCCCTGATGTTTTAAGATGCAACCTGCAAATCCTGCCCTTAGCTAGCGAGGCGAGGCTCTTGCAAGGCAAAAGTCCTTTTCAGCAACTCAGGCAGCTAAGCGCAGAGGATCTTATAGGACGTCGGCCTATTGCCAGCAACGAAGCGCTATTGGCAAAACACTTACAAGCAGAAAGCGTGCTGGTTACCGGAGCCGGAGGGACTATAGGCTCTGCGCTTATGGAGCAATTATCTTTGTATCCACTAAAAGAAATTATAGCAGTCTCTCACGGAGAACATTCTCTTTATATGCTTAGCGAGCGTCTGAAAACCCTAGCTCTCGCGCATAAAAACATGCCCAAGATATCATATGTGCTGGGCAATGTGCAAGATAAACAGTTCATGTTAGAGTTGTTACAAGAGAAGAACCCGAAAGCTATTTTTCATACGGCGGCGTATAAGCACATCACCTTTGTTGAAAACAATGAGAAAGAGGGCTTAAAAAATAACACGCTAGCAACCAAGACTTTGCTTGAATCGGCGAAGCAGTGTGGCATAAAACATTTTTTCTTCATCTCTACCGATAAGGCGGTTAACCCCTCTACCGTGATGGGCATGACAAAGCGCTTATCAGAAAAACTTGTGCAGCATGCCAGGCAGCGTTTAGGCATGAATGCTGTGGTTATTCGTTTTTCAAACGTTATTGGCAGCCGAGGATCGGTTATGCCCTTGTTTAAGAAGCAAATTGAAATGGGCGGCCCGCTTACCGTTACAGACCCTCTGGTGGAACGTTATTTTATGGCTATTCCCGATGCAGCTATTTTGTCTTTAAGCG
The DNA here is from genome assembly GCA_030621685.1 of Spirochaetota bacterium. Lineage (GTDB taxonomy): Bacteria > Spirochaetota > UBA12135 > COTS27 > COTS27 > JAUXHF01. The sequence goes on along the minus strand of JAUXHF010000081.1, from coordinate 3,876 downwards.
TAGCCGCGCTTGCTATGGAATCATTTTATGCAGCGCCGCCAGCAGAGAATGTAGAGAACTGGCTGTACATGTTAGATATGGACAAGCCGGTTAAAATCTACGATCTTATGCAAATGCTTCTTCGGCTCTACGAAAATAAAAGTTTAGCTGCACGAAGTGGGGCAGCAGCAGACATTCCTATTACATACATTGGGCTACGCAAGGGAGAGAAAATGAATGAAAAACTCTTTTACACCCATACTCGGTTACAGAAAACGCAGAATAGCAGCCTCTTCACCTTGCATGAGCCAGCCTTGGCGGATGCTGCTAGCATCTGGGAAACCTGTAAGGCTCTCGAGTCTTCTTTGATGCATGAAAGCAGGGCTAGCTTGCTAAACACGATGGAAAAATTATTATATAAGGAAATACATCACCTATAAAATTAGCTACAAAATTCAAATCAATGTCTGAAGGCATGCAGAGGCTTCCCAAACTAACTAAGACCATCTATAAAAATTGGCTGAAACTATAGAAGCGTATAGCTACAGGTATATATTTGCTAGCTGCATGCTTTATGTATTTTCTTAAGGTAAATAATATAAAGTTACTGGTTAAACAAAATAGCCGAAGCAGGCGAAATAGCCGAAGCAGCTAAGGCCTGTAGCAGAGTGAAGTTAAAAACTGAATTTTCAAGAAATTCCTTGCTATGATGAACCCAGCTGCCAAAGACTATCTTTTTGAATTACTAGAGAAAGATTTCCTTCAGAAGAGCTTGCAAGAAAAGCAGGTTACGGGCTTACATGGTTTTTCGAAAACTTTGTTTTTGGCTTCACTGCTAAGAGGGAATTCAGAAAAAACAGATACTCCCTCTGGGGCGGATATCTTGTTTATGCTATGCGACATGTCGCCACTGGCAAGCATGGCAAGCGAAACAGCGGATAGAATTCAGGAACTAAAAGAGCTTTTACCAGAAAACACCGTGTTTGAATATCCCGCCTACGATGGGCGGGCAGAGACTCTTTACCAGCGTTTGCAGCTGCGGTTAGCGTTAGCGTTAAGCGGAGAACTTCAAAAAAGCGAGCAAAGGCCTAAGCTGTCACGCTTAAAGCACGATGAAGCCGTTTACGCTAGCGATGATGGCTTACATGGCTTACATGCCTTAAGTGGCTCAAGTGCATTGAGCGAGGCCGAGGTGGATGCGCAACAACCAATAATCATCTTTAGCGCCGAAGCGCAGTTACATGAAAACATTGAAGCGGCCGAAACTTTTTTTAGCGATTCAATTACAGTAACAAGAGGCATGAACCTCGAGCAAAGAGTTTTTCGCAAGAAACTTGAACAGCTGGGCTATCGCCGAGAAACAGAAGTTTGTGAACCCGGTGAATTCTCTTTAGCCGGCGAGACGATAGAACTGTATTCTCCCAGCGAATCTCTGCCACTTCGCTTGTATTTCTTCGGTGATGAATTAGAAGAGCTGCGGAGCTATCACCCGCTTACTCGAAAAATACTGGCAAAAAAAAACACTGTGTTTATCCCGCCTTTCCGAGAGCTTAGCGCTTGGCAAGACCAAGCAGGAGCAGAGCCAGAGGGAGCCAAGCTTTTTGATTATATTGATGCTAGAAATAACGTAGCTAGACTTCCAGCTGCAGCAAGCAGCCAAGATAAAACAATTTTGCTACTTAAAGAATATGGCAGCGCTGTTGATGCTGATGAGGCTTGTTTAGAATTAGCGGAGAAAGCGGACTTGCTTTCTCTGAAAAGCCGGCGAGTAAATTTTCCCAAAGTAAATTTTCCCAAAGTAAAAGCAGCCAGTGAAAAGAAACAAAAAAACCAGAGTTCCTCGCCTAGCCGCCTAGGCCAATCATTGCCCTCATCCTTACTGCAGCGGCGGCTGAATATTCAATCGTTAGCGTTTGTGGCAGGGCTTGGCAAGCAATTTTTTGTTCTGCCATTTTTTAAACAAAACATTCAAGAAGCAAAGCGCGTCTTCGCTTCTCGGCTAGAAAAAGGAGACACTATTTTACTCTTCAGCGAACAGCGCTTTGGCTTACGGAAGTTAGAAGAGGTTTTTCATGAACTTAAGCCCCGCAGTTTCTTGAAAAGAACTCATGAGGCAGGAAATCTTGCTGGACCTAGGCAAATTGAAATTGAAATTGAACAGGGGGCCTTGAATTTGATAGAGGGCTTTGTTGCTAAGGGCATGCAAACAAAGAATACTCTACTTATGAGCGATTATGAGATTTTTTCTCGGCGGAAAACGCTGCACAGGCATAAGCATAAGCCGAAGAATCCAGCCGCTGCGATGGAAAAACAACAAGATTTTTTTGAACACTTCTTATTCCTGCAAGAGAACCAGCTTGCGGTGCATGCCGAGTATGGAGTGGGCCTTTACTCTGGCCTGTGTCGGCTTCGCATGAACGAGGTAGAAAAAGATTACCTGCTTTTAGAGTACCGAGACTCGGCTAAACTGTATGTGCCTATAGAGAATATGCATCTGGTGGAACGCTATCTTGGCGATGGCCAGCGGCGGAAGCTTGATCGCTTAGATAAAGAGTATTTTAAAAAAGTTAAAGAGCGAGTAAAGAAAGAAACAGCCGAGCTGGCAGAGAAATTTCTAAATTTTTATGCTAAACGAGAACGAGAAAGAACAGCGCCTTTCGGCCAAGATTCTGTTTTTCAAGCAGCCTTTGAAGCAGAATTCCCGTTTACAGAAACAGAGGATCAGCTTATAGCCGCTAGGAAACTAAAGGGTTTTTTAGAAAATGAAAAACCGGTAGATGCCTTGCTCTGCGGAGATGTGGGTTTTGGCAAAACAGAGGTAGCCTTGCGAGCTGTTTTTAAGGCAGCCATGTGCGGTCGCCAGACTTTATTTCTTACGCCCAGCACGCTTCTTTGTTTGCAGCATTACAGCAACTTCAAAAAACGCTTTGCTGGCTACCCTGTGAGCGTAGGAGCCTTGAATAGATTCGTAAAAGGCAAAGAAAAACAAGAGACACTGGCTACTCTGGCGAATGGGTCTTTAGACATAGTGGTAGCTACGCATGCCGCCTTTGGCAAAGCAATAAATTTCAAGAACTTAGGCTTGCTGATTATAGACGAGGAGCAGAAATTTGGAGTGAAGCAGAAAGAACATATTAAGGAGCGGTTTCCAAACGTACATACCATAAGCCTTTCGGCTACGCCTATTCCTAGAACACTTTCTATGACGCTGTCTAATTTGCGCCCGCTGTTGCTTTTGAAAAAACCGCCAGCTGGCCGGCTGCCGATTGTTGTACACAGTGGGCCTTTTCAAGAAGAGAAGATTAGGCAGGCTTACGCAGAAGAAAAAAAACGTGGAGGGCAAATTTTCTTTGTGCATAATCGCATAGAAAGTATTGCTGGCATGGGACGGTTTATAGCTAAGGTTTTGCCAGAAGCCACGATGACCATGGTGCATGGCAAAATGCCAGAGCATGAATTAGAACAACATTTTAAGGATTTTAGCGAAAGAAAATTCGATATTCTGCTTTCCACCAATATCATCGGTTCTGGCTTAGATTTAGAGAATGTAAATACGCTTCTTGTAAGCCATGCCGAGCGCTTTGGGCTTACCGAGCTGTATCAATTGAAAGGGCGCATTGGCCGCGCCAAAAGACAGGCCTATGCCTATTTTTTTCATAGCGATAAAGTATCTGAGGCCGCTTTCGAGCGATTGCAATATATCCAAGAGTATACCGAACTAGGCGCTGGCTTTAGCCTTGCCATGCGTGACCTTGAAATGCGAGGAGCAGGAAATCTGCTAGGCACAGAGCAATCGGGAAACCTTTCTCTTATAGGTTTAGAGCTGTACAGTAAACTTCTGCAGCAGGCTGTTACTGAAAAACGGAGAAGAGAACAGAAAGCCTTAGAATACGCTGG
>JAUXHF010000099.1 GCA_030621685.1 Spirochaetota bacterium | reverse complement strand
TTTGGCAGTGACAGTGTGCGGTTATTTGTATTATTTGCTGCCGCTCCAACAAAAGATTTAGAATGGCATGAATCGGGCATTGAGGGTTGCCAGCGCTTTTTGCTTCGTCTTCTTCGTTTGGCCAGCCAGTTTAAATTAACGAGGCTAGCAGAAAATTCTAAAAAACAAGAACCTGCGTTTTTAGATAATTTAAAAGGGAAAGAGTCGGAGAAAAAACCTAGCGATGCCTTGCTGAATTTCTGTAAGGCAACAGCTAAGGCAGTGAAAAAAGTTGCCTCCGATATTGAATCCTTGCATATTAACACGGCCATCTCTGCCTTGATGACTTGCGTGAATGAACTTACAAGCATCCATGCTGAGGCGTTAGCTCTGGCACAAACTCAGGCTAAGCTGGAGCTATCTGATGATTGGCAAGCCATGCGAGAGCAGCTACGCCATGTACTTATTGCTGTAAGCATTTTTGCTCCCTTTGTTAGCGAAGAATTGAATGAGCAGCTAGGGTTTTCAGAGCCACTTTATAGGGCTAGTTGGCCAGACTATCAAGAAGCTATCTTGCAAGAAGAATTCTGCTTAATCGTGGTGCAGGTAAACGGGAAAGTACGAGGACAGTTTCGGCAGCCCAGCCATAAGGCACATGAGAAACAAGAAATAATTACTCGGGCCAAACAAGAAGCCAACGTCAGTCGTTTTTTGGCTAAGGGAAAAATACGTAGAGAAATTTTTGTTCCGGGTAAACTCATAAATTTCGTTGTTTAAGAAATAAAACCTTAACACTTTCTTGTTTGATATTTTCTTGCTTTTTGTAGCAGCTAGCTTTTTCTTTTGTAAGATGTATATTCAAATAAGCCTATTTAAAGAAGTAAAATAGCCCAGATAAAAATAGCCTAGATAAAGTAGCCCAGATAAAAATACTGAAAAAGCAAATTAAGACATGAAGGGTTATATTATAAACGCTGATACGTATCTTGGAAACAAAGCAGGCTTAGAAGCCGGCTATCCTTTTGATGAGACAAGGCTATATGGAATTTTAGAAGACGGGCGTGCTTTCATCTGGAAAGAAACGAAGCCTCAGCTTATAGGTTTTCTTAGAAAAGAAGCTATGGAGGCTATGGAGGCGAAGACGAGCGAGCATGCCGAAAATAACTTTGAACTTCTTTACAAAACAATAGCGCGTCCGTTCTTTGATTGGGAACAGCATGAGCGGCGGGCATGTTTTTTCCGCTCGCAGCTGGCCATAAAAGAATATGAGCGAGAGAATCAAGAGCTTATTCTTGAGGCTGATTTGGGAGCGGTATGGCATCTCTTGCTAAGAAACCACTTAAAACTTTGTGTTGAATTTATTAGCCAGCCGCTTAGCAGCACGGAGACGCTTGTTGTTTTCAGCGATCCGGAATTCAAAAAAGCTAAATTTATGCCCAAGCTCCGCATGCTTTCAATAGATATTGAAACCGGCACGGCCGAGAACAAATTATATTCCATAGCCCTGTATGCCAAAGATAACAAGCAAGAAACAGCAGCGCCTTCAAGTTACGCCAAAGTGCTTATGTTGGATGAGGCTAAAACAGCTAAGGGCGAGGAGTTTTTTGAAAGCGGTTTTGCGGAGCAGGCGAGCATTGAGTTTTTTTCTTCGGAGTCTGCTTTATTAGAAGCGTTTAGCAAAGAAGTACAGGTTGTTAATCCCCAAATATTTATTGGCTGGAACGTTGTTGGTTTTGATTTCACTTTCTTGCTGCGGAAATATGAGGAGCTTGACCTGCCCTTTACTCTTGGCATTGGTGATGAGTCGGTAATTAGTTTTATCCCGAAATCTGGTAGAGAGCGTGTTATTAAAATTCCCGGAAGAGCGATATTAGAGGGCATGGACATAACACGAGAACTCTACCCACCCTTAGAAAACTATAAGCTGGATACGGCAGCACATAGCATTCTTGGTGAGCGCAAAGAAATCTCGCTTAGCGGCATCCAGAAAGTTAAGGAAATTGAAAGACTTTTTGAAGAAGATAAGCCAGCCTTAGCTAAATATAATTTAAAAGACTCACAGCTGGTGTACAGAATTTTTGAAGCGGTAGAAGGGCTGCGTTTCAGTGTGCTGGGTTCTTTAGCGCTTGGGCTACCGCTAGAGCGGCTTCGCCATCCGGCAGATGTACTCGATTTTCTGCTTATACCGCTTTTGCATAGCCGTGGTCTGTGTGCTCCGCGCCCGGCGGGAAAATCTTTTGTTCGGCGCTCTAGCCTTCCGGGAAAAAACGAAGCAGGAGGCCTTTTCAGCAAGGCCTATGTTCTTCATTTCAGCGATAGCGATATTTTGTCTTTGATACTCAACACCATTGATCCTTATGCTATGGTAAGCGCTGTTTATGAAAGCAACCTGTCTAGCGGAACGCCTTGTGGGTATACCTTTCATAGAAAAAAACATTTTTTGCCTGCTCTGCTAAAAGAACGTTTGATACAGCGGGCCGAAATACAGAAAAAAATCGAGGCAGCCAGTAGCGAAAATCTTTCGGAAAATTCAGTTGAGCTTAGCTCGTTAAGGCTAGCTTATAAATTAGCTGAAACCTCTATGGAGACTATACTTAAGGCCCTAGCCTTGCCATCTAGCCGTTTTGCCCTTCCGGGTTTATACAAAGCCCTGCGTGAGAATAGCTTGCATATCATGAAACGACTTGCAGCCAGCCTAGATAAGACTATGGCAGAAGCCGTTTTTTATAGCCATGAAAGCATGTTTGTTATCCAAAAAAATGAAATGGAAAAACAAGTTTTTGAAGAAAAACTTGTTTTGATGCTTACCCAGGCACGCAGGGATATCGCTGGAGCAAACATGGCCTCCTTGCTGAAGCGGGTAGAGATAGTGGGGAGTTTTCAGAAAATATTTTTTCCGGCTCAGCCAAATTTTTTCCTGCGCAAAACACCGCTAAGCTACTATGGCTTAAGCCACAAGGGCGAATATAAAGAACACATTCGCCATACAAAAGACAAGCTAAAGGCCCTCGTGTTTTTTGAGAGAAGCTTGGTGAAACATGCCTTAGAGCATGGGAGGGTTGCGCCGGCCATCGCTGACTTTAAGAAAAAACTTCTTGCTGGGCATTTCGACAAAGAACTGGTGTATAGAAAACGATTGAAAAGATCTATGATCCGTGAGTTGCTTGATGTAGCAGGTACAGGTGCAGGTCACAGCAAAGCACTGGCCCCTTACATGCAAGCGGCCTTAGAAATAAAAGATGAGATGAAAGAAAACGAAAAACAAAATGTATTTGGCATGTCTCTTTATTACGTGTTAAGCACCAGCGGAGGCCGGCCGGCTAAGGCTTTAAACCTTGAACTTGATTATGCAAAATATTGGAAAAAAGAATTTTTGCCGGCAGCAGAAAAATTATTTTCGGCTACGCCCTTTGAAACAGAGAGCAGGCAAAGCGCTAGCGTGGAAGATACGCAGCTCTCCTTCTTATAAACCCCCATATATGAATTCTTATAAACCCTTGTATGAAGCACATACGTAAACTTAGGCTTACGGTGAGCAGATTCATATACTAGGTATTATACTAGGTATTATACTAGGTATTTTCTGCAAACTTCTATGGATATGAGCCACATCACATGACTTGGAATCTTCTGCTTAGCTTGAAACCGCTTTTTATTGCTACGCTTTTTGCTTGGGGGGTAGCTGAATTTCTTTGTTTTGTTTATGCCACCAAGATTTTGCTTCGCACTTGCAGTCTGCTTCGGCTTCTTTCGCTGGGCTGCTTGTTCTTGTCGGTATTGAGTATATATGTTGGTGATTATAGCGGGAATTATAGCAGGAATTATAGCGAGGCACCCTACGCAGGATTGCCGATATTCATTCTCTTAGCGTTTTTATTAAGCGTTGAGTGTCAGGTTATATTTATCTTAGAGCGTTTCAAGCAGCGTTCGCTGGGCTTCTTGATAGCCCCGCCGGTAGCTTTTCTGGGCATTCTTGGCATTATTTTCTTTGATAAATTTGCTAACAAATTCGCTTTTTCTCAGCCTGCAGAGTTAAGCTTGAAATTCTCTGGCTTAGGAGAACATAGCGGCGAACTCCTGATATTGCTGGCCTCTTGCAACTGGCTCTATGGTTTTTTAACGGCGTTTGTGTACTCGCAAGTTTTCAGCGAACTGCGAAAAAAGAAAAGTGTTTTTCTTGCTAGCCGCTTGCCGAATTTAGGCATGCTTCGGCTAAATCTCATTTTTTTCTTGACCATGGGCTCTGGTCTTTTTATGTTTATTTTTTTAGCTAACTTTTATTTCATTCCAGAGGGCTTGCTCCCACCATCTTTAGCTAGTGATAGAACATTGCTGCCATCGCTAGTGGGTTGGCTGGGATTAACGGGAGTCTTGTTGCTTTGCTTGCTACGCCGTATTCCTTTAGAAAAAGCTTTTTTGTATATAGCAGCGGGGCTTATTTTTGTTTTCTGGAATTTGCTGATATAAAAATTTCTAAAAGAACTACGAATTTTGCTTAGCTTAATTTAAGCTATTTAAGCTATGAAGATAAATATGAATTTAAGGCTATGGGGAAAGAGCTAAAAAACTCAATACTTACTATTAAATAAAGAGCGGTATTACTAAAATATTCAACATGTTTAGCGTAACAGGACTTAATTTCAAAACAGCGCCTATCTCTTTACGAGAGCGTGTGTATTTTCGTGAAGAACAAAAGAAAAAGGCTTACGGCCTCCTAAAAGAATATTTTGAACAAGGGCTTATTCTGTCTACCTGTAACCGAGTAGAACTTTACAGCTACGGCAGAGAAGGGGAGAAAAGCAAAGATCTAATTAAGAAAAGCATTCACTTTCTGGAGCAGTTTCATGGCCTAAGCGAGGATGTTTTTAAGCCCTATCTTTTTTCCCTGCATGGCAGCGCGGCTATTTTGCATGTATTGAAAGTGGCCGGTGGCCTGCTTAGCATGGTGCTTGGTGAAAACCAAATTCTAGGACAGTTAAAACGTGCCTATCAAGAAGCGCTAGCGATGAAGAGTACGGGCAGCGAGCTTAGTCGTATTTTTGAGCTGGCCTTAACATGCGGAAAACGTATTCGCAGCGAAACAAAGATAAATGAAGGTGGCTCTTCGCTTGGTTCGGTGAGTATCGATCTTATTAAGGAACTCTATGAAAAACAAGATGCATTAAACATTGTCGTGCTTGGGGCTGGCGAAATTGCTAGCGAAATTCTGCGTAGTTTAAGCTCTTTTGAAAAGGCCGATATTGTTTTAATAAATAGAAGCAAGGCGAATGCCCAGCGACTTCGGCAAAAATTCGGGGATGCGTTTTCACTGCGAGTGGAAAACTTTGAATCTAGAGCTGTGTTTGCCAGCTCTGCCGATGTGCTGATATCGGCGATTGAAGCGGAAAAATCGGTTTTAGAATATGCAGATTTCCATGCAAGCCGTGGCGGAAAAACGCGCTCTTTGCTGCTTATCGACCTGGCTCTGCCGCGCAGTATAGCATCTTCCATCGGGAAGCTAGATGGCGTGATTCTTTATAGCATCGATGATCTTTCGAATGTCATTCGGCGCACGAAACAAAAACGCTATAGCGAACGAGACAAAGCCATGTGCATTGTGAGCGATGTAGAAGAAGAATATCAGTTATGGGAACGTAAGCAAAGTTTTTTTCGGCTTCTTTCTTCCATGAAAGGAGATCTGCTAGATGCCAAAAAAAAAGCCTTGCTGGGATACATGAATAAGGCAAACTCTGGCCATGTTGAAGCGATGGAACAACGTTTGCGCTTCCTAAGTAAAGAGAAACAACATTCAATGGAAGATGTTATGGATAGCTTTCTTAAAAAACTGCTTGCTAAAAAACTAGGTCATTTAAAAGAAAACGTATCGGACGCTGCTAAAAAAAATAGGAAAAAACCTAAAAACCTTTAAAAGATAATATGCTAAGCAGATGAAATAATAACTAAGTGATAATTAAAAGCGTAGCTTTAAAGAAAAAGCGTAGCTTTAAAGAAAAAGCGTAGCTTTAAAGAAAAAGCGTAGCTTTAAAGAAAAAGCGTAGAGAAGTTAGAGAAGGCTCTATATAGGATATGCATGGCTGGGCAATAAAACATTTTTGTTCTTATTTTGTTATGAGAAGAGGCCATCATTAAAAAAAAACATGGGAAAAGAGACTGGAAAAGAGACTATCAAGGTGGTAAGCCGAGCTTCAAAACTAGCTAGAGTGCAAACAGAAAATGTTCTAGCTAGGCTAAAAGGCTTTGTTGCTAGCGGGCAAGCTGCTGCGGCTCAAGATGCTTCTAAAAATAGAGCAGAGCGCCTAGCTAAACGATTTCGTGCTGGAATAGAAACAAGCCACCTTTGTGTGAAAACAACAGCTGATATTCATGTCAAGCAAAGTTTTCAGCAACTGGCAGACTCGGGAACGGTTGGTTTTTTCACCAAAGAAGTAGATGAAGCCTTGCTGGCGGGCAGGGCTGATTTTGCCGTGCATAGCCTTAAAGATTTACCTGCTGAGTTACCCAAAGGACTTAAGCTGCTAGCCGTTACCAAGCGAGAGAGTTATCATGACCTTCTGCTTACCTGCAAACCGTATACATTAGAAGATCTTTTGGCAAGGGGCAAGCCTGTTGTGCTGGGCAGTTCTAGTTTACGGCGTAGCGTATTTCTGAAAAAAAAATACCCTAGCTTGCAAGCCAGAGAGCTGCGGGGGAATATAGAAACGAGGCTGAAGAAACTTCAAAATAAAGAGGTGGATGCCTTGGTGCTGGCCGAATCTGGCCTGCAGCGATTGCAGTGTAACTTTGAAGAACGCAGCCTTCTGGCTAAGAGAATAGCCTTAGATGTGCTGCTTCCTGCCCCCGGGCAAGGAGCTTTGGCTATAGTGGGCTTGCTTCATCCAATAAGCCAGAGCCAAGATTCTTCTGCTAAAAATAAAAATGAAGCGGCTAGGCTTAAAGATATACGCCACTTGCTGGTCTTGGCTTTAAACGATGAATACAGCAGGCTTTGTTGCCATGCCGAGCGCATGTTCATGAA
>JAUXHF010000023.1 GCA_030621685.1 Spirochaetota bacterium | reverse complement strand
AAAAACTCGCCGGGCTACAGGCTTATTTTGAACAACATTCTTTTCCCATCGGCAAAGCCGCCGCCACAGAAGACCTAAGATTTGAGATTTGAAAACTTTGCGTATTACTTAGTGTATATCACGCACTTTTATAAATCGTTCTAGGCCACTTAAGCTCATGTAAGGGGGGTTTATTACGGGATAGGCAGCGCTTGTCTTAGCCAGTTTTTCATAAAAACCTTCAAACTCTTTAAGAAGTTTCACATGCTCAAGCTTTTGCTTATTGCCTTGAACAACCATCCCAAGCGCAGCGGAAAGAGCTGTTTGCATGGCTAAAATATGATGGCCTGGGGCCATAGTACTTTCTCCAAAATGAGTGAGTACAATTTTTTCAGGCATAGATTTTTTTATCTGCTCTAAAGTTTCAATCCATACGTCTACCTCAAGATCTGGCGGCGGACATGGAGGCACAACGCCGCCGTCTCCAATCTTCACGCCTAAAGCATCGCCAGCAAATAAGGTTTTTCCTTGCCAAAAAGAAATGTGGTGCTTTGTATGACCGGGGGTATATACGCTTAGTAGGTTTTGGCCATCACCCAAATTGAAAAGCTGGCCGTTTGTAATCGTTTTTATTTTCTCGCCGGAGATGGGCCGAACTTCCCCCCAAAGCTCCTGCATCCTATCTTGATAAATCCTAGTGGCAGAGGCTAAGAGCTTCTGGGGGTTTTCAATATAAGGGGCAGCTACGGGATGCACAAATATAGAAGCGCCAGCTTCGGCAAAAGCCCATGATGCGCCTGCATGGTCTAAATGAACATGGGTGAGCAGAACTTTATGGATATCGCCTAAGACCAAGTTTTCTTTGCTTAAGGCTGCTTGCAGAGTGGCTAAGCAGCTGTGCGGGCCGGGGTCAATGATAATATTCTCGCCACTAGGAGCTTTGATGAGGATGCAGCCTATGGTTTTTGGAGTATTTTGAAAGTTTATGTCTAGTATGGTATACATAAAGGCCTCTTTTGTTTTTTAGGCAATGTTTTTTGCGTTATTTTTGTTAGTTAGCGCAGCAGGGCTAGTAGAAAGATGTTTTATGAGAATGGGAAGCATGCGGCGCAGGGGTTCTGCGGCGCCCCATAGAAGCTGGTCGCCAATAATGAATAGGTTCAGGTATTTTTCGTCAAGCTTGCCGCCAAGCCTGCTTTTGCGGATTCTACCGATGCCAATCTGCAGGCTACCCGAAAACATGGCCGGCGTGAGTTCAGCCAAAGTTGTTTCTTTCGTGTTCTCCACTATATTTATCCAAGGATGCGCAGCTTGAAGAATGGCCTGGCATTGCCCCGCAGAAAGATTTTCTTTTAAGTAAACAAGGCAGCTAAGGGCATGACAACGCAAGGTAGGAACGCGAACACATGTACCCTCTATGGGAATGGCTTTGTCTTTCTTTATTCCCAAAATCTTATTGGTTTCCTGCTGTGTTTTTAATTCTTCACGAGACCAGCCATTTCCTATATCGCTATCTATCCAAGGAAGCACGTTGAAGCCGATAGGCCCCACAGACAGAGCCGAAGGGTGCAAGGCTTCATCAGAGATCCTTTTTTGTTCTTTGTTTTGCAAGAAATGGCTAAGCGATTGCGTGCTTTGCAAAGCCGAGTAGCCAGCTGGCAAGGCAGAAGCCACATCTGATACAGCCTTAGTTTGTTGCAACAAAGATTCTATGGCCTTAGCGCCAGAGCCAGAAACCGATTGATAGCTAGCAAACGATACCCAATGCACAAGCGATTTTTTAAACAAGCCAGAAAGCCCCATAACAAGAATGGCCGTAGTGCAATTAGCTCCAATAAAATCTTTTTTACCCAGTAGCAAATCTGCTTCAATCAAAGCTAGGTTCACAGGGTCCATAGTAAGCGTAGAAAAACTTTCAAGTCGAAGGGTAGAGGCGGCATCTACCCAGAAGCCTTGCCAGCCTGCTTTGCGCAGCTTAGGCTGAATTTCGCTAGTATAAATTCCTCCTTGGGTGCAGAGGATAATATCCATTTCGCCTAAGGCTGAAAGATTGCACGCATCTTTTAATGTGGGGGCAAAACTGGCAGCTCCCAGCATTTTTGTTAATGATTCAGGTAAAGCCTCTCCGGCTTGGGATGTCGAGAAAAAACTGCTGCTAAATTGCAGAAAATCTTTTTCTGCTTGCATTCTCTGTACCAAGACAGAGCCGACCATGCCTCGCCAGCCAACTATTCCTAAGCGCAAATTCATTGTTTTTTTAAGTAATAAAGCTTCCTAAGGTTCTTTTTATTTTTAAAACATGCCCTATTTTTTTAGTAGGTATGTATAAGAGCAGCTTCGTATAGAGTTGTGCGGAAAATCATAATTTTCTGAAAAAAACAATCTTTTCATATAAGCCTTGTTATAAAGGTTCAAAATTTGAATTTCAGAGCCTGTTTTATACATGGCCAAGCATGAGTATAGCATTTTTGGAAGATTTTTCTTTGAAATACTTCTCTTTCTCTTGTGAAAAGCGGAATTTTGCTCTTTCTTTGCTTTTTGTGCTTGCCACCGAGGAAATAAAAGAAAAGAAAAATTCAAGATAACTAAAACATGCTCTCTTTAAAAATCTTAAAGATTAGAATTTTACAAAAAAACGAAAAAAAAAACTTGACTTTTTATTTTTTTAAAAAAAATATAGTTTAATGGTATGCTTATGAAGCAATATACCAAGACACGAAGATTCTTTGTAAGATTTTCATATCTTGGTTTTTAAAACACCCTTTAACCAGAGGTGTAAAAATGTAAGGCAGTTTAAGTTTTAAGATGCCTTATTTGTTTACCTAGCTCTGTGCAGGTTAGAGGAAACTCTTTCAGTAATATACGAGGAGGAAGAGATGCAAGAACAACCTACTAAAGAAGTAAGAGAGGAGCATTGGAAGAAAACTAAATCATTAATGATAGTAGCCTTAGTTATATGGTTTATATTTAGTTTTTTGATACATGGCTTTGCTCTTGCTTTCAGTGAAATTACCATACCTATCTTGGGCTTTAAGCTGGGATATTATATGGCTGGACAGGGGTCACTTATTGTCTTTGTGATTCTTATTTTCTGGTTTTCAGCAAAACAAAACGCCATTGATGAAGAATTTGGCGTTAGCGAATAGGAGGAAAGATGGGTAACGGAACTAAAGATTCAGACTTTATTAAAAATCTTCCTAAAATTTATGCATTATATACAGGTGCCTTTTTGGGAGTTGTTATTGTTCTTGCGATATTAGAACAACTTGGCTTCCCAGATAGATACATTGGTTACACCTTTATGGTGTTGACTGTATCTGTATATGCTGGTATAGGAATTTTATCGCGTACGGTAGAAGTTAATCAATATTATGTAGCAGGACGTCAGGTTCCACCGGTATTTAACGGCATGGCAACGGGCGCGGACTGGATGTCTGGTGCCTCTTTTGTGGGCATGGCGGGCAGTCTTTACGTACTTGGTTTTGACGGGCTTGCTTTCGTCCTTGGATGGACGGGCGGTTATGTGCTGGTAGCTGTGCTTTTAGCACCCTATCTTAGGAAATTCGGTGCGTATACGGTGCCAGACTTTCTTGGCGAACGCTATGATGGCAATGCCGTTAGGCTTATTGGGATTGTAGTGCTTTTTAGTTGCTCGTTTACGTATGTAACCGCGCAGATTTACGCTACGGGTATTATAACCTCTAGGTTTACAGATATTCCTTTTGAGTATGCTGTATACTTTGGTCTTATAGGTATTCTTGTATGCTCGATGCTTGGTGGCATGCGTGGTGTTACGTGGACTCAAGTGGCCCAATACATCATTCTTATTGTGGCTTACCTTCTTCCGGTGGTTATTCTATCTACCCGCATAACAGGTGTCCCTATTCCGCAGCTTACCTACGGTACTATTCTTGAGAGAATTACTGATTTGGAAATGCAGCTGGGCATAGAACAGCTTTATGTGCAACCATTCACAAATTACACGCCAACAAACTTTTTCGCGCTGATATTTTGTTTAATGTTAGGCACGGCATCGCTACCGCATATTCTTATGCGATTTTTTACCACGCCTAGTGTTAAGGCTGCTCGTGCTTCTGTAGGATGGTCTCTTTTCTTTATTTTCCTTCTTTATTTCACAGCTCCGGCCTATGCTGCTTTTGCTCGGTATGAAATTCTTAGCGAGGTAGTTGGTAAATCAATCTCGGCTCTTCCCTCTTGGGTAGACACTTGGGGTGGCAATGTTGGTCTTATTAAAATTAATGATGCCAATGGCGATGGAATTCTGCAGTTTGCAGAGTTAATGATAAACCGCGATGTTATCGTACTAGCTACGCCCGAAATTGCTGGCTTGCCTTATGTGATAGCAGGGCTAACAGCTGCCGGCGGTTTTGCTGCAGCTCTTTCAACTGCCGATGGCTTGCTTTTAGCCATTGCTAATGCCTTTAGCCATGATGTTTATTATAAAATGATCAACCCGAAAGCAAATCCTAGACTTCGTCTTATCATTGCACGAACTATCCTTATTTTTGTAGCGCTTTTTGCAGCCGCTTTAGCCTCTACAAGACCAACTGATATTCTTTCTATGGTAGCATGGGCTTTCTCGCTTGCAGCTTCAGGTTTATTTGCTCCGCTCGTTTTAGGCGTGTGGTGGAAACGTGCCAACAAAACAGGCGCGGTTCTTGGCATGTTGTCTGGGTTCATTATTTGTCTGTATTACCTTATCGGCACACGCTGGGGATTCGGCAATGGCCCGATAGGAACTTGGTTTGGTATTAGCAATATATCTGCTGGTGTTTTTGGTATACCTGTTTCTTTCGTGGTTATGATTGTAGCCTCTTTAGCTACGCCACCACCACCACAGCGAATTCAAGATATGATTGATAATGTTCGTATACCACGCGGCGGTACTATTATAGAAGATAAAGCTGAATAACATTATTGTTATTCAAGACATTCAAAGGGTGTTTCTTGCTGTAGTAAGAGACACCCTTTGTTTCTTCTAAATATATAGCTTAGCGCTAAATTTCTGCTGATGGTTTTTTTGTACTGCCATGGCAGCTTAACAGTTCTAAATTCTAAGCTCTAAGTTCTTTAGCCTGAAGGTACAAACCTTGCGCCTAAAGAAACGTCATTATGCTTGAGCTACTGCCACTTCTTTTTTACTCCATAGTAAACTACATTATTGCTGTTTTAATGTGGACCCTTGTTGGCAGAATAGCCTTGTCTATTTTCATAGGCAGCCATCAGAATAACTTCGTGTATCAGTTTTTTTGCCTGGCAACCGATTGGTATCTTCGCTTGTTTGCTTTAATTTTACCTAGGGCCTTACACATGCCATCGTTTTTTCCGATGCAGGCTATTCTTTCACTTATTTTGCTGCGACTCTTGACGTACTTGCTGTTTTATAGATTTGGTTTGGCAGGAAACCAATAAACTAAAACATATATTTCCAGTGAAGTAAACTTGGCCTGAATAAAGGCTGAAGATGCTATATGTAGCTAAGCTGATTTCTTGCCTTGCTTGGTAGCAAGGATCTGGCGTTTAAGAAATCTCGCAGAGGGTTAATATAAATTTTTGCCTGAATAAAGGCTTGAAGGTGCTATAGCTAAGCTGGCTTCTTGCCTTGCTTGATAGCGCGCAGGGCGCTGGCGTTTAAGAAGAAATCTCGGCAGAGGATTAATAAACTTTTGCCTGAATAAAGGCTGAAGATGCTATATTATAGCTAAACTGACTTCTTGCTATAGCTAAGCTGACTTCTTGCCTTGCTTGGTAGCAAGGATCTGGCGTTTAAGAAATCGCAGAGGATTAATAAACTTGCCTTTATAAAGAATTTCAAAGTGCAGGTGAGGCCCAGTGGAACGTCCGGTATTCCCCATTAAGGCTATAGGTCTTCCTTGTTTTAACCGTTGTCCTTTTTTCACGAGGACTTTTGAAAGATGGCTATAGCTTGTTTTATAGTCATGGGCATGGCGAAGTTCTATGCGGATACCGTAGGTAGCAGATTCCCGAGTTACTTTAGTAACAACACCATCCATAGCGGCATAAACAGGCGAGCCATATGCAGAGGCTATATCAATGCCGGCATGAAAGAGCTTTTCATGCTTTATCGGATGATATCGAATACCGTAAAATGAGCTTAGCACCCCTAAGCTGGGAAGTTTGAACAGGTTTCCAAAAAGCAAGCGCCTTGTTTTTTCTGGTATCCTAGCATCTGGAACAAAAACAAAGCTAGCTTCCGTAGCAAGCATGGCATGATTATATTCTTTAAGCTTATCTGGGCTTACTCCGTACTTTTTCGATATGGAGAAAATGGATTCTCCGCTAAGAGCTTTATGGTATACGCCTGAAAAGTAGGGAATTTTTATTTTCTTACCGAGCCTTACCTCGTGGACTTTCTCTATGTCATTTAAAGTAATAATGGCATCTAAAGATACTTTGTATCTATTGGCAATACTCCAAAGAGAATCGCCTTTAACCACTTCGTGAATTTTAGGGGTTTTTACTAGATGTTGTTTTTGCTCTTTTGAGAATGCTGCTCTTTCTTCGGGTGGGGGAGTTTCTTGCTGAGGCTTCGGGAAATCTAAGAAGCTTAAAGGGTTTAGCGGCGTAGGGGATGCCGGAGATGGCAGCTTATCGAACCATTCATTGCCATTTTCATCAGTGACATCGCCGATGTGTTCAAGCAGGAAAAGACTATTTTCAAATTCGCTATTTTTTATAAACTTTGAATTTGAGGTGAGTGTATTGAAATTTTGCTGGCTAGTTTGCTGGCTAGTTTGCTGGCTAAAATATCCTTGGAAGGCTTGGTAATCGCCATCTTGAAGAGAGGTAGCTATGCCATCTGTATTAATTATGGTAATAACAGGAAATTCAGAAGTAGGGAGTTTAGAAAAATTTTCAGGAGAATTTTCGACATTTAAACTTCCTTCTTTTTCATGCTTAGGCATATTTTTGCTAACATCTGTGCCAATAGCTGTATAAGCAAGGTTTTCTGGCTTAGAATTTATGCTAGGAGTGCTGCTTTCTAGAGTATTTTTTCTAAGGCTGCTTGGAGTTTGCTCGCTGCTAGGGGGGCTAATAGATTCTGGCAAGAGAGTATAGAGCTGATCCACTAAAAAAAAAGAGAGGCTAAGAAAAAGGCTTACATAAAAAAAACCTTTAAAAGCATTCTTTTTTTTATTCTTTTGATAGCGATTAAAGCGAAAAAGCTTCGGAATCTTTGTAGAATAGCTCTTTTTCTTAGAAGAGGTCCTTGTTGTATAGCGATGGTAACTGTAGGAAAAATAACGCATAAAAATATGTATTTTGAAAATATGTATTTTGCTAATAACCTCAATATGCCGTATTTGCCAGAGATAAAATTCTGCAAGGGGGCTGAAGTAAAATGCTTGTTCTCTATAGTTTCCGACTTTTCTTGTTTTTTTTAAGCAAAAAATGAATTTTTTTTGACAAGCATATATTGCTTATGTTTTTCTAGCCCATGTAAGCTGTTTTATCGGAAAACTGTGTAAATCATGTGATAAATAACTAAAATAAAGCAATTTTTTTAGTTTTCTTAGCTTAGCTGATGCTTTTTTTAAAAAAGGGATTGCTTGAAAAGCTGTTTCATGAAGTAAAGAAATGATGAAAGAAAAATTTTGAAAAAAAATTTACAAAAAAAATCATTAAACTGAAAAAAAAGCAAAAAAGGCTTGCTTTTTTCTTTTTTTTTCTTAAGCTAAGGGGAGTTCATTTTAAAACAAAGAAGAAGTATCAAGAGTGTAAAGGCCGAGAGAGGCCTGCCATTTTGGGGCAAATTTTAAAAAGAGAAAGTATGATAAATAAAAAAAGCAACATGAAAATAAAGAGTTTTGAAAAGCTGGGTAGTGGTCAAATTGCAGACTTGAGAAACCATAAGGATATAAAAAAATTCCTTAAGGTTGCCGCTTCGAAAAAAGAAATATCATTAAGCATGATTAACAAGTTTCTTCCCAAAGAAATTACTGGCTATGAAGATACCATGAGCTATGTTTGTGAAGAACTGCAAAGAATTAATGTAGAAATTGTAGACCCGCATTCGGAAAACAAACATGAAAGATACTATTCTGACCACAGCGATTTAGAGCTTATGTTAGAACGGCTAGCCGAGAATTCGCCTGCCTCTGAAGATCCTTCCCGTTTATATTTAAAGGCTATTGGTAAAATTAAACTTCTTACGAAAGAAGAAGAGGTATCTTTAGCGAAAGCGATTCAAAGCAGTGAAGAAAGCATTCGTGAAACGCTGCAGGAGTCTTGGCTCTTATTTGAAAAAATGTATGACCGCATTGCTGGCACAAATTCTAGAATGGTTAGCCTAGACGACCAAGACAAGCAAAGTCGTTCAGAATTAGAGAAACTACTCTACAATGTGCTTACGCCACCACGGGTGTACAATGTTGCCAAGGTCGAGAAGGTTAAACTGGTTGAACGCTATAAGAAATTCTCAAGAGATTTTGATAAGATTTTCACGGGCTTTAGGAAAAACATTAAGCTGGTTAAGAATTTTCGTATAACGCCAGATGCCTCTCAGCGTTATCTTCAAAGCAAAAGCAAACTTGTTAATCTGTTTGTGAAAGAACGCATTGCTGCATCTTTGTATGAGGAGGCTATGCAGGAAATATTGATAGCCTCAACAGAAGCGAGCAAACATATTCGTTTCATAGAAAAATTAGAGGCAGAGTATAAACTGAAAGAAAAAGACAAGAGCTGGGCTAGTGAATGCGGG
Source organism: Spirochaetota bacterium (assembly GCA_030621685.1). Classification (GTDB taxonomy): domain Bacteria; phylum Spirochaetota; class UBA12135; order COTS27; family COTS27; genus JAUXHF01. Next base: position 3,351 of record JAUXHF010000023.1, on the reverse strand, counting down.
ATTATACTACGCAAAAAAGAAGACAGTAGCCTCCTTAGCCCCCAAGAAGCAGAGGCGCTTAGAGCAGAAGAAAAGCATTTGTTAAAAGCTACTACGATGCCACAGCGGATAAAAAAACTTATGCCGCTTGAACGTAAGCAGTATGTGAAAGCTTACAGAAGATTGCAGTTTTTCAGCGATAAGTTTCGAGTTGGTATAGATAGCCTTATTCGCTGGAGAAAGCAGATTGATAAGGCTGAAGAGCTTAAATATGAAAGCAAGCAAAAACTGATTAATGCTAATTTGCGATTGGTGATATCGGTTGCTAAAAAGTACGTGTATCGTGGGCTGCATTTTTTTGATCTTATCCAAGAAGGCAACATTGGGCTTATCAATGCTATCAAAAAATACGACTACAAACGTGGCTACAAATTTTCTACGTATTCAACATGGTGGATTCGTCAATCCATTATGCGCAGTATTTCGGATAAATCGCGTAATATTCGTATTCCGGTGCATATGATAGAACAAGTGAATAAGGTGTATTGCGAAGAACGAAATTTTCTGCAAAAACATGGAAGAGAACCTAGTTTGGATGAGCTAGCTAAAGTGCTTGGCTGGAAAAAACGTAAGGTGAGTACGGTAAAAAGCGTAGCGCACGATCCGGTTTCTTTGGAAACACCTATCGGCGAGAAAGGCGATAGTTTTCTTGGCGATTTTGTGAAAAGCGAACAAGCTGTTAACCCCGATATGAATAGCATCCATTCTATGCTCTGCGATGAGATTTCGATGTCGCTGGAAAAACTCCCTAAAAGAGAACGTGATGTAATTAAAATACGCTACGGTTTGGAAAATGGTTGCGTACACACGCTTGAAGAGACTGGTTATAAATTTGGCGTAACTCGAGAACGTATCAGGCAAATTGAAAACAAAGCTATTGCTAGGTTGAAACAACCTGAGAACAGCAAGCAACTTCGCGACTATATTGACTGATTATTTATAATAACCTGTAAAAAACATATTTCGCCCGCCGCAAGGCAATATGTTGTGCGGCCTTGCTCCATAAACGGCAGGCTCTTTTTAAAGCACGCTTCGTTTAATATAGCTTGGTTAAAAAAATATTTTCTTTGTGGCTAGGCTAGCAAAGAGAGGCTATTTTTTTAGCTTAGCTTTTTCCGAAGGAATTATTTATAATAATACTGTCCCAGCCTATTTTTGATTCTCAGTAACTATATTTGCTATAGTATTCTTGGCTATAGTATCCGTATTCAATTTTTTTAGAGGCCTGTCTTTATTTGGACCTTGCGTGGAACTGGGTTTTTCTAGTTTGCTAGCAACCTTGCTTGTGGCATGTTTCTTGGGATTCTGCGCCGTATTTCTCGATGTTGCCTTGTGCTGACTAGAGTGTTTTAGCTGCTTAGAGACCTCATCGCTTAGTTTTCGGTAACGGCGGTAGAGTTTGCTATCGCCGTATACTGGCAGCGAGCCTATGGCCTTCCAACGCTCCTTAATGCTGAAAAACTCTGTGCTAATGGCACTTCTGTTGATGTTTGAACCAAAACGTTGCCTAAGTTGCATAGCGGCTTGCAAGGTTTCGGGATTCCACTGCGTGGGGGTACTGTTACTGGTAGTTTTTGTAACTATGGCCTCCAATCTTTGGATGAGTTGACGTTTTTCGTTAAGCATTGGCGTATGCGTGTTTTTTTCATCTTGAAATTTTTTCTTTTTTAGAGAATAGAATTTATCAAAAAATTCTCGGAAAGGAAGTTCTACTTGTTTCCATTGATGCTCGCCTACGGGGCCTATGGCCTTCCAACGTTGTTGTATTTCTTTGATTTTTTGACTTTTTGTTTCTTCATTATTGCTGTAATCAAAGTTTATTTTTTCAAGATCGTCAAGAAGATCACTTTTTGCTTTAAAATTTTCTTCTTCTTGCTTTTGTTGCTGAACAAGAAAAGTTTTATTTTTTGTAAAAAAGCCATCGATGAGTGCATGGAATTCTGTTGCAATCTGGCTTTCTTTCTTAGAGGTATGGCCGATATGGTTCCAGCGTTTTTTGGCGCTTTTCAATTTTCCGAGTAGCAAGGGTATTTGCTCAGGAGGGCTGCCTGTTTGTAAGAGTTTCTTTGTTTGGGCAAGAAGGTTTTGTTTTTTTTCTAAATTGTCCTGGGTGCTTTCTTGGTGCTGGGCAAAGAGACTTTCGGATATTTGCTTGAATTCCTTCCATAAGGCATGCCCCTCTTTAGAGGGCAGGGTTTGGATGAGCCGCCATTTTTTATGAATATCTAGTAATTTACGTCTTGTGCTGGGCCAATCGCTATGATTCTGAAGTTTTTTTATTTCTTCAAGCAGGGCTTGTTTCTTTGTAATCTTGGGCAACTCTTCTTGCTTCAAAGATTCAAACAACTGTTTTTTCTTAGTGAAGAGTTTTTGTAAAGCATCTTTAAATTTCCTGTGGAGTAGCTGTGATCTGTTGCCATAATTTTTCAGCGATTTCCATGATTTAAGCCATGCCTGTGTTTTCAGCTCTACTTGTTGGTAATTTGTGATATCATTTTGGCAAAGCGTTTCAATTTCTGCAATAATGGCTTCGCGTTTTTCTAGAGTTTTTTTATAGATCTCTGCGCCTGTGGCTAGGGCTGTTTTGAATTTTTCACGGAAAGTCTGGGTAGCCTTAAAGTAGCGCTGGCTAATTTCAAGATAAGCCTTTCTGTTCAGTGGTTTTTTCTGTGACCAAGCTTGTTGTACTTCTTCAAAAATTTGTATGGCCTTTGTGCTATCGCTAAGTTTGGGTAGCGATTCAAGAAGGCCACAAAGGCGTTCTTTAACTTCAAGGTTGAAGATATTTTCTCTAGTGATATATTCTTGCCATTCTTGTCGTTGTTGTTGAAATTCTGCTTCAAAATTTAAAAGATTCTTTTTGAACTGAGCACTTAGATCTAAAGCCTGTTGTGCTAGCTTGTCTTTGCGTTTAGAAAAACTTCGGCGATAGGCTTTCTCTGATTCGTAGAGCCTTTTAAGCTCGGTATCAATTTCTTTAACAAAGTTTTTTTCATAATCACGTTTTTGTAGACTCGAGCGAAAGCCTTGGTGGGCTTTGGGCATGGCTGGAACGGCGTCTCTTGTAACAACTGGTTCGGCGGTATTTTCTGTAACAAGCTGTTTTTCTTGCGATGGGGCCTGGTTGAGTTGATTGAGCTGATTGGGTTTGAGCTTAGTTTCGGCGGTATTTTCTGTAACAAGCTGTTTTTCTTGTGATGGGGCCTGGCTGGGTTGATTGGGCTGATTTGGATTTGGCTTAGCTTCGGCGGGGTTTTCTGCAGTAAGCTGTTTTTCTTGTGATGGGGGCTGATTGGGTTGATTGGGCTGATT
>JAUXHF010000286.1 GCA_030621685.1 Spirochaetota bacterium | reverse complement strand
CAAAACCAGGCACCTTGTTTGTTGCCTGTGGATCGTTTAAGGCGGTTCGAGCGGCTTTAGTATATTTGGATGAATAGTTATAGCCTGCTATTTTGTAAAACCTTAAATTCTGTAAAAAGTCATAGCACGGCTTCAATTTTTTTCTTTAAGGGTTAAACCTGAATACTTCTTTTAAAGTTGCGCTGCAAATAATTTTTAAGAGTATACTTAAACTCATAAAACCTCAAAGAAGAGGTGAAAAATAAGCGCTTAAGCGCTAGAAAGTTTTCCTAAGATTATATCTTCGCTAAGTTATATTTTTACAGAAAAAATTTTTATAGAAAATCATGAGCAATCAATCAAAAAAATATATGTTCGCGCCTTTCTTTTACAAGGAAAGGACATGGCCCAATAAGGTCATGAAGCAAGCCCCGAAGTGGTGTTCGGTAGATCTGCGTGATGGCAATCAGGCATTGGTTAATCCCATGACCATGCAAAAAAAACTGAAACTGTTCAAATGTCTTATAGATGTAGGATTTAAAGAAATAGAAGTAGGCTTTCCTGCTGCGGCTAGCGTGGAATATGAATTCGTCCGCACGCTTATAGACGATAAACTTATACCCGATGATGTCACCATTCAGGTGCTAACGCAGGCAAGAGAAGAGCTTATTGCCAAGACGATGCGTTCCATTATCGGCGCGCCAAGGGCTATTGTTCATCTGTATAATTCCACTTCGATAGCCCAGCGTGAACAAGTGTTTAATACCGACAAAGAAGGTGTGAAAAACATAGCCCTAGATGGCGTACACTGGATTAAACAGCATCTTACTAAGGAGCATAAAAACATTATCTTCGAGTATTCGCCGGAGAGTTTCACTGGCACCGAAATTGAATTTTCCATCGAAATTTGTGAAGCGGTGCTTGCCGAGTGGAGGAAAGATAATGCGAATAAAGAGAAGGTTATCTTTAATCTTCCTGCTACCGTGGAGCTTTTTGGCCCGCAGCAATATGCTGATTTAATCGAATGTTTTGCAAAAAAGTTTTCTAAGCCAGATGAAATTATTATAAGCGTTCATACGCATAACGACCGCGGCACGGGCGTGGCTGCTAGTGAACTAGCCATGCTTGCTGGCGCTAAGCGTGTGGAGGGTACGCTTTTTGGTAACGGCGAGAGAACCGGCAATGTGGATATTGTCAGCCTAGCTTTAAATCTGTTTATGCATGGCATAGACCCTAAGCTTAACTTTGGAGATATAAAAAGCACAGCTGCTATTGTGGAGGAATGCACCGAGCTTCCCATTCACTGCCGCCATCCTTATATTGGCGAGCTGGTTTTTACCGCCTTCTCCGGGTCGCATCAAGATGCCATTAAGAAAGGTTTTGCTTATCGCCAGCGCCAAGGCAAACAGCTATGGGATCTACCTTACTTGGCCATAGATCCTTCGGATATAGGCCGTACCTATAAGGCTATTATTAGAATAAATAGTCAATCTGGTAAAGGCGGACTGGCTTATGTGATGGAAAAAGAATTTGGCTATTTGTTGCCTAAACGCTTGCAACAAGAATTTTCGAAAGTGGTGCAACGCTATTCTGAAACAACCATGAAAGAAGTTAGCTCGCGTAGCGTTCGAGATATTTTTGAGAAAACCTATATTCAGCAAGAAAAAGCGCTTATCCAATATATAAAAATGAAGCCTAAGTACCTAGACGAGCATCATGTGGAAATGGCCCTAAGTTTGAAATACAAAGAGCAAGTTGATGCCGAGCCTAAGGAAATACTCTTAGAAGGCGAAGGCAATGGCCCTGTGGATGCCGCTCAGAAAGCCTTACAAAAACTCTGTGATTCCTTCGAGGTATTAGATTACTACGAGCATACACTATCACAAGGTTCTGATGCCAAAGCGATTGCCTATATTGAAGTAAAAAGGGCTGAACAGCGACATTTTGGCGTAGGCATAGATGAGAATATTACGGTAGCTTCTGTGAAAGCACTTATCAGCGCCGTAAATTTCCTGCTTACTTCTTGACACTAAGAAGAATTAGCAAAACCATGCAGCTGCGCTTTTTTCAAGCAGCTGCATGGAAAATTAAAGGAAAAAGAATAGTAGGCTTTGGGTTTTGAAACCTAAGCCTTGGTAGCCTTTTTCGTTGTACTCTTTTTTTCGGGAGTTTTTGCGATGGTCTTAGGCTTTTTCAGCGTAGCTTTACGAGCTATCGTTTTTGTTACGGTTTTGCCGGCAGCTTTTGTAGCCGATTGAGTTGTTTCAGCTTTCTTCAAGCCGGCTTTTTTA
>JAUXHF010000194.1 GCA_030621685.1 Spirochaetota bacterium | reverse complement strand
ATTCGCTTGCGTGCTAAGAAGTTCAATGCTGCTTACGCAGCTTAACACGAAACTGTTTCCAAAGCACAAAGAAAAGCGAAACAATAAAGGGGCCAACAATCGAGAGGGCATTGTACTCCATCTCGTTTTTTAAGCCATGCTTTTCTGCTCTTTTAACCCTTACGCAGACTTTCTTATATGACGCGCCCTGCCTAAACTAGTTTGCAGGTAAGCGCTATTCGCTTGCGTGCTAAGAAGTTCAATGCTGCTTACGCAGCTTAACACGAAACTGTTTCCAAAGCACAAAGAAAAGCGAAACAATAAAGGGGCCAACAACAAAGCCAATAAGCCCCATAATGTAAATACCACCAATGATGCCTACTAAGAGAAAGGCCGGATGAATGCCCGCTCTATCACCCATAATTTTAGGTTTTAAAAAATATTCAATAAGCAAAATACTGCCCGTTCCAAAAATAATAATAATCAAGCCTTGCGTGTAAGCGCCTGTGATAAAAAAATAGATGATAATTGGCACCAGAACGCCATTTCCTCCTAAAATAGGAATCATCGCCATAACGGCGATAAGCACGCCCCATGTTACCGATGCATTCATCCCAACAAAATATAAAAGCGTCCCGCCAATAATGCCCTCGCTTATGCCTACAATAAGCGTTGAAATAAGCGTGGCATCAATAATACGAATGCTTTCTTGTATTACTTCGTTTTTCTCATCTTCTTCTAAGGGGATAAATGTTTTGACATTATTAGCAAATTCCTCGCCCTCTAAAATAAGAAAGTAGGTAAGATAGCACATAACAAACAAAAGCACTATTCTCGCCGGTATATTCGCTATGGCATCTCGTAAGATGACTACTATACTTTGCGCTATTTGTTTAAAAAGCACTCCCAGTTCTAAGAGAAGACTCTGGCTGTCCACAGAGAAAATATTCAGGATTTCTCGAGCAAATGGCAGGTTTTCCACAAGCTCCATAAAGGGCTGTAGCCTAATCATTCCTTGCACTCGGCTTAATCCACTTTCGCCGTCCTCCATAATAGCCGTGAACCCAGAAAGCGCCGATTGTATTTCTTGCGTGACTAAAAAAATCATAAGTGTTAGCGGAACAATTACAACCGCTAAGGCAATAAAAAAAGTAAGCCCGGCGCTCAGCCTGTTTTTCATGCCAAGACGCATGAAAAATCGCTTGAGGGGCATCGAGAAATGTGCAAAAAGCACGGCAAGAATAATCGTGATAAAAAATGGAGATATCACCACCATGAAGCTTATCGTTATCGCACTAAGAATTATAAAGAAAAAGAGTATAGAAATTTGTTTCTGAACATCTTTTTTTTTGGGTATTTCTTCCATAGGATCTTTGTTTTTACTGGCAAGGCCGCAAAGCCCTTGTTAGAGAGGCCAGTTTCATTTTCTTTTGCTCTCTTAGAGCATGTCTAATTTTGCTCGCTTAGAGCATGTCTAAGAATATTAATAAATTCATCTTTTTTTAACGAGGCTCCACCAACTAAGACTCCATCTATAAACTCTTGTTCCAGTAACATGGCAACATTAGCAGCTTTCACGCTGCCTCCATAAAGCAGGGGCGGGGTTCTCCCTATTTTTTCGCCGAACAAGGTTATAAGAGTTTCACGAATGAAGGCATGCGTTTCGCCCGCCTCGCTAGCTTTGGCAGCAAGACCAGTGCCTATAGCCCAAATCGGCTCGTAGGCAATAATTACGTTTTCTATGTCCGGCTCATCAATCAGACTAAGGCCCTTTTCTAGTTGCCGCTTAAGCAAAGCTTTATAGCTGCCGTCCTCACGCTGGGCAAGACCCTCGCCAATGCAGAAAATAGGCCTTATCTTTATGCTTATAGCAGAACCGGCAGAACGCCGTAGCTGCTTAATTTTCTTCGCTACCGTATCATCTGTTTCAAAGAAATGTTGGCGCTGCTCGCTGTGACCAATAATGGCATACGAAACCGCCAGCCCCTCTAACATAGAGGCAGCTATCTTCCCCGTATAGGCCCCTTCTTCTTCATAATGCAAGTCTTGAACAGCAAGTTTTACAAAATGCCCTACCTTTGCTTTCTCAATACGCATGGCAAGGCTTGCCGTAAACAAATACGAGGGCGCCAAAATCACCTTTAGCGAATCTTCAAGGCTCGCTTTTCTAGGTTTTGCTGTGTCATGAATTTGTTTAAATTCTGCCTCAAAAAGTTTAAACGCTTCAAGCAGCTCCCCCGCTAAACGTTCCGATTTGGCTACGCTAAGATTCATTTTCCAGTTAGCTGCTATAATTTTCATTTCTTTCATTTCCTTATGAGCATTGGCTTCGTATCATTAAAATTTTTTAACTTTGCAAACATACTAAAAATATCAAATTATTACTTTCGCTCTCATAACTCTGTTTCTCTCATAACTCTGTTTCTCTCATAACTCTGTTTTATAACTAGCTTATACAAGGCCGCTCTATACATGCTTGCAGCTTAAATTATATATTCTAATTATAGTTTATACTAAGCCTATCTATCTAAGTATTCTTTTTATTTTAATCCAAGCATTCTTTTTATTTCAAAAACTTTGGGGTGCATCTTATTTTTAACTGTCTTTAACAGATTGGTTGCTACGGCGTTTATCAAAATATTTTTTACGTTTTTTCATTTCTCGTTCAAAGCCCCGTTCAATGGGCTTATAAAATTCCTGACGTTTCATGGCATCGGGAAAGTAATCTTGCCCGGAAAAGCCATCTTCTGTATCATGATCGTACACGTAGCCCTTGCCATATTCTAAATTTTTCATCAACGAGGTAGCGGCGTTAAGAATAGTCTTGGGCGGCGGCAAAGACCCAAATTTTTCCGCTGCCTCTCTTGCAGCCTTCATCGCCTTGTAGCTGCTATTTGATTTTGGGGCATAGGCTAAATAAATAGCCGCCGTGATTAAAGCAATTTCGCCTTCCGGAGAACCTAATCTTTCATAGGTCTGCCATGCTGTAAGTGTTATTTTAGCAGCCTCTGGGTCGGCTAAGCCTACATCCTCATAGGCAAAACGCAGCATTCGCCGTGCAAGATACTGAGGGTCTTCGCCGCTTAACAACATGCGTAAGATGTAATACAAGGCGGCATCGGCATCACTGCCACGCAAAGTTTTATGCACAGCGCTTATCAGGTTAAAGTGTTCATCGCCACTGCTATCGTAAAACAGGCCTTGTTTTTCTATAAATATCTTCAAATTTTCTTTGGTAAGCGGTTTTTTTTCAGATTCACGATTCAGCAGCGAAAGAAGCTCTACGCTTACAATAAGCCGCCTAGCATCGCCATCGGCTTGTTCAAGCAGAAAATCTTCTGCCTCCGCAGTAAGCAAGAGGTTTTTGTTTAGGGCTTTTTCTGTACGTTTTAGAATATCACCTAAGGCTGGTTTTTTTAAGGCTTCTAGTACCACCACACGCGCTCTAGAGAGCAAAGCTCCCCGCAGCGCAAAAGAGGGGTTTTCCGTAGTAGCGCCAATTAAAATAATCGTGCCATCTTCAATATAGGGCAGAAACCCATCTTGCTGTGCTCGGTTAAAGCGGTGTATTTCATCTACAAAGAGGCATGTCCCTTTATCCTCTTCTTCTTGAAAGCGCCTTGCCCGTTCAAAAATCTGCCGCAAGTCTTTCACCGAGGCAAATACCGCCGACAGATATTCTAAGCGTAACAAGAAATGCTGAGCTAAAAGCAAGCCTAAAGTCGTCTTTCCTGTTCCCGGTCGCCCCCAGAAAATAAGCGAAGATAGCCTTCCCGAAGAAAGCATAGCAGCGATTATTCCATTTTTCCCAAGTATTTTCTCTTGTCCTACTAACTCCTCAAGCCTTTTCGGCCGCATTTTCTGCATAAGCGGCGTGAATCGAGAATTTCGGCGACTATATACAAAGCCTTCTGTTTTTTCGTCTTTTTTCATGAATTCTTTGATTCTTTGGCTCTTTTTGCAGCGTAAGAGGTCTTACTAGCTAGGTATTCCATAAGCCTAGCTAGCTAGGCTTAAAATTTTCAGAATTTAGGCAAAATTTAAGCAGAGTACAAATACCTGCAACCTGCAAATTCTTCAATATCCATAGAAAAACTTTATTTAGTGTTTTTTTTGTCTCTTATTTTTATTTTTCATAGTATTGTATTTTTATAGTAT
>JAUXHF010000114.1 GCA_030621685.1 Spirochaetota bacterium | reverse complement strand
GGCGGTCGTGGTATTCGAATAGCCCGCCATGCTCAAGAATTTAAAATATTAGCCCAGCAAGCAGCTATGGAAGCGAAAAGCGCTTTTGGAGACGAGGGGCTGTATCTAGAGAAGTACCTTGAACATGCTAGGCATATAGAAGTACAGATTATCGGCGATGGAGAACATGTTATCCATGGCTTTGAGCGCGAGTGTTCCTTGCAACGAAGACGCCAAAAAATTTGGGAGGAAGCGCCTGCTCCCAGGCTTTCTGAAGAATCAAGGCAGAAACTCTGCATGATGGCAGCCAGCTTTTCTAAGTCGATAGGCTATAGCGGAGCCGGAACACTTGAATTTCTTTATGATGAGCCAAACAATGAGTTTTATTTTATAGAGATGAATACTCGGATACAAGTGGAGCATCCGGTGACAGAGGCCGTTACGGGCCTTGACCTCGTACGGGAAATGATTAACGTGGCAGCCGGAAATCCGCTTTCGCTTAAACAAGAAGATATTAGCCTAAAGGGACATGCCATTGAAGTGCGCCTTAATGCCGAGGATCCTAGTAGAAACTTTATGCCCTATCCGGGTATCATAAAAAGCCTAGAAGTTCCCGGTGGCCCTGGCGTTCGCTTCGATCACTGCCTGTATCCGGGCTACGCTGTTCCGCCGTTTTACGATTCGCTTTTAGGAAAACTGATTGTATGGGACGCCTCGCGAGAACAAGCACTTCGCAGATTGCAAGGAGCACTTTCAGAGCTATCCATTACAGGCATAAAAACCACAGCAGCACTTTTTCAATTGTTAAGCGAAAGCAAAGAAGTACAGCTAGCCAAAGTTCACACGCAGTGGCTTGAGCCTTGGCTAGAAAAAAATATAAATCAATTGAAGAAATTAATTGATTAAAAAACTCATTCTAAGAACTGATTACTAAGCCGTTAGGAGGCCCTATGAAATTACGATACACCTTTGGTGGTGATGAACATATCTTCGTGGAAGTAAGCGAAGAAATGTCTTTAGAGGCTTTCTTCATAAGTCTTTCCATGACAAAAGCAGTGAAAGCCGCAGAGATTAAAGGGGTAACTGAAATATGCCCGGCAAATGCATCGTTTCAAATAAAGTTTAACCCAGATGATATTAAGCCTCAAGACCTGCTCTTGGAAATCCAAAAACTTGAAGAGCAAACCAGTACGGCCGAGGCAAGCCTGAACACCAGAATTATAGAGATTCCCGTGTATTATCAAGACCCATGGACGCATGAGACGCTGCTGCGTTTCCGTGACAGACATCAGAATCCTAAGGGCAGTGATTTAGAATTTGCAGCCCGTAGTAATGGCTATCCTTCGGTTGAGAAATTCATTGAAGCTCATTCAGGGTCGCCGTGGTTTGTATCCATGGTTGGTTTTGTTTCTGGTCTGCCCTTTCTCTATCAGATGGTTGAGCGTTCAAAGCAAATTCAAGTTCCCAAATATCTGCGCCCGCGCACAGACACTCCCAAACTAAGCGTTGGCTATGGAGGTTGCTTTTCTTGTATCTACTCGGTGCGTGGCGCTGGCGGCTATCAGCTTTTTGGTATAACGCCTATGCCCATTTTTGACCCGCAGCAGAAAGTAAGCTATTTGCAAGAGTTCATGGTCTTCTTCAAGCCCGGAGATATTGTGAAATGGAAGCCTATCGACCGTAAAGAGTATGATAGAATACTTGCTGAGCTTGCAGCTGAAACATTTACTCCCAAGATAAAAAAGGCTGCTTTTTCTTTGGATGAATTCAATAAGGATATTCAAGGTACGAACAAAAAACTTGAAGATATTCTTTATTCCTAAAAAAAATAAAAAAGTATAAAAAAAGGAAAAACAATGTCTGTAAAAATATTACAACCCGGACTAGCCACAACCGTTCAAGACTTAGGACGCCCTGGATATTATCATCTGGGGATACCTCTTAGCGGAGCTATGGATAGATTTGCTTTGCGAGTGGCTAACTTGCTTGTGGGCAATCACGAAACAGCAGCGGGCTTAGAAGCGGTATTTATGGGACCAACCTTAGAGTTTACTTCCGATGCTATAGTAGCCATCACCGGAGCCACCATGCCCGCCAAATTAGATGGCGTGGCTAAGCCGGGATGGACATCTTTTGCCGTGAAAGCTGGCCAGAAATTAAGTTTTGATTATCTTCGTGCTGGGGCCAGGCTTTATATTGCTGTCTCTGGCGGCATAAATACGCCCTTAGCTTTAGGCAGCCGTTCCACCTATGCTATTGGGGCTTTAGGTGGCTTTCAAGGAAGAGCGCTTCAAGCTGGAGATGTGCTTCTGTTAGGGCAGCAGGGAAAACAAGACAAACAAGACAAACAAGATAAACAAGATAAGGGAAAAATACTTGGCAGAAGTGTTCCAGAAAACATGCGGCGAATAGCTTCTGCTTCTGCTGCCACCAGCCTGCGAGTGTTACCCGGGCTGTACTGGCATCGAATAACAAAGGAATCCGGAGAGCATTTCTTTGAAGACACTTGGAAAGTTGCTCCAGAAGCGGATAGAATGGGCTATCGTTTTAAAGGCGGCCGTCCCTTAACTTTTGTTGACCGCAAGCCACCCTTTGGCGCCGGATCAGATCCTTCTAATATTACCGATGCTTGTTATCCCTATGGCTCGTTGCAGGTGCCAGGTGGCAGCGAGCCTATTGTCTTGCATCGCGATGCTGTTTCTGGTGGTGGTTATTTCATGCTAGGCACGGTTATCTCGGCAGATATGGATCTTATTGGCCAATTGCAACCTAATGTAGCCGTGAAATTTGTCAAAGTAGACATGGAAGAGGCGCTTCATGCCCGAGCCAAGCGCAAAGCGCTTCTCGAAAAAATTCGCGCGCTTTTTGTGTAAGGACGAGCCTCCTTACATGCGGTTTCCATGTTTATAAACTATAGTTTTATAGCTTCTTCAATTTCTGAAATTAAGTGAGAAGCGTACAGAAATAAAATAATTAAAATAATTAAAATAAAAGTAACATTCACCATGATGAAAACAAGGTATGATCGTATGAAAAAATCAAACACAGCAATAATACAGCCGGTAAGTCTTATAAATTCAATTTTAGATGCTCTTTTGCCCTATCAGCAAAGCAGCAGTGTTCTTCGAAATGTAGTATTGGCGATAACAGGAACTTTGGCTATTTGGGTATCGGCGAAAATCCAAATTCCTTTTTACCCGGTGCCGCTAACCATGCAGACTCTTGTTATTTTGCTTATTGGCATGGCCTACGGATGGCGCTTGGGAGGAGCTACTGTTTTGCTTTATCTTGCTGAGGGTGCTGCAGGCCTTTCGGTATTTGCTGGCACTCCAGAGAAGGGCCTGGGTCTTGGCTACATGCTTGGCCCAACGGGCGGCTATTTGCTAGGGTTTTTCTTTGCAGCTCTTGCTCTTGGTTATCTTTCACAGAGGGGCTGGGATAAAAAAATATGGAAAACAGCCTTGGCGATGACACTGGGTACGGGTATCATTTACGCCTTTGGTTTGCTTTGGTTGGGCATTCTTTTGGGCTGGGATAAGCCTATTTTAGCCTTGGGGTTAAAGCCATTTTTATTTGCTGCTGTGCTAAAAATTGCTCTTGCGGCCCTCCTTATGCCTTGGCTGTGGAAACTGATTGGCAAGCATCCTGAACGCTAGAAGCTGGCAGGCTGCATGAACGGCTAGAAGCTGAAAATTGTTTTTATGAGTAACTCGCCTGTGGCAGCAAAGCCGGCGCTGCTGATTGACAATGAGCAAACACGAGTTACTCGCTGGTTTTTTGAGGAAGCCGGAAGTGCTACAGGCTGGCATCGCCATGAATTCGATTACGTGGTAATACCTCTGTTTAATGGCTTTTTAGGCATGAAGAATGCCAAAGGAGAGGCGACTAAGGTGCAGCTCTCGAAAGGAGTCCCTTATTTTCGAAGGGCCGGCGTGGAACATGATGTTATCAATGTGAATGATTTTCCTTGCTCGTTTCTTGAAATTGAATTCTTAAAGTAAGCTTTGTTTTTGGGCGGGCTTATCTTATGCATACACTTATGCGGCCTTGTATGAAGCTCCTCTGCTAAATCTGCCGATGCCGATGCTGCTGGGCAGAAAGGCATGATAATTGTTATCATGCTACATGAACAATTGAGGCTTCAGAAGCTAAGCTTGCAGTGTTCATGCCTGCAATGAAAAATAAATATATATTTACAAATAAATATTTATTTAAGATGTCATGAAATTTTTTATTGTAGCCTTGTTTCTGCTATATAATGTGATATGAAATGATGCTAACCTAATAGTAGCTCTGTTTGTATTTCTTTAAGCAAAAAATACAAAAATTTACGGAGAGTTTTCCATGAACAAGTTCATTCAATTTTTTTTTACGACTAAAGGAAGAGTCACAAGAACACAATGGTGGTTACTTCTTATAAGCTCGAATATTTTTTTGTGGTTTACTCTAAGTATAGATGAGTCTGACATACCAGAAGGTAGTCTTCTCTTTTATATCTTTGCTCTCTTATTTCTTATTATTCTCATGCTTTTTTTAATCATACTCATGTGGGTAGCTGTGGTAGTTGAAATAAAAAGAATTCGGGATGCCGGCTACTCAGCATGGTTTATACTTCTGCCAATATTTGATATAATAGTTGCCGGCTTTTTCAAATCTGTTCACGAGAATAATAAATACGTGAGAGAAGATACTACAGAGGATAAGTAATCAAGCTATCAATTATTATTATTTTAGTTCTTACTTAGGTTGTAAAATAATTGGATAGCTTCTTTAGCCTAGAACTTGTCTCGCTAATTTTTTTTGTTGTAGCCCTTGTGGCTAGCCCCGGGCCTGCTGTTATAGCCATTATTCAAACGGGGCTAAATTACGGCTTTAGGGCTGCTATGCTGGTTATCGCTGGCATTGTTATTGGCTTTGTTGTGAATATCACACTTACGTCTTTGCCCTTAGCTTTTTTGTTTACTCGCTATGGCATAAGCAAAAACATCTTGGCTGGTCTTGGCTTGCTCTATATTTTTTTTCTTGCTTACAAATTATCGGTGGTAAAAACCAGCGATATAACGAAGAAAAAAAACAGGCTAACAGCTGTCAATTCCTTTTTCATCATGTTGCTGAACCCTAAGGCTTATGTAGTCAACACGGCTACCTTAGCGAATTTTTCCTTAGGCTTTGAAAATGGTTCGGCGGGGCATTTTATAGCGGTTGGCGGTGTCATCGTGCTTACGGCCTTCATCTGCGATACTTGCTGGGCATGGCTTTCAAGTTTGGCCTCGGGCTTTAAGTTTTCGCCGAAAACATTACTGCTTATAAACAGGAGCTTAGCGGCTCTCATGGTACTCTCTGTTACTTGGGTTTTTTTTACCTTGTAGCGCGCGTTTCTTTTTCTGTTCACACTATGGCAAAGAGAGTGGTCTCGCTTGTTATAAGTTTTCTTAAATTTCAAAAAATCCATACTGTTTTTTTCGTAACATGCTAATATAAAGAGTAATTTTCGAAAGAAAGTAACAAAGAAAAAAGCCTTGATGAAGAATTTCAATGAGCTAAAAACAAAGAAGCAAAAAATTTTGAATTTCAAAAAATTGCTAACAAGAAGGAAAATTCATGAATAAATTAAAAATAGTATGCATGGCTGGGCTTATGACAGTTTTCGGACTCTCGTTATGGGCAGCTCCGCAGTTAGAAAGACTGCATTTCATTATTCCCGGTGGCGCCGGTGGCGGCTGGGATGGCACGGCCCGTGGCACAGGTGAAGCCTTAACAAATGCCGGCATTGTTGGCGTAGCCACTTACGAAAACATGTCTGGCGGCGGCGGCGGCAAGGCCATAGGATACATTATTGAAAACGCTAAAAGTTTAAATAATACGCTTATGGTGAACTCAACGCCCATCATCATTCGATCGCTTACCGGCAGATTTCCGCAAAACTTCCGAGACCTTACCTTGGTAGCCGGAGTCATCGGTGATTATGCCGCTTTCGTGGTTAAAGCCGATAGCAAGGTACGTAGCTTTAAAGATCTTGTAGATATTTACAAGAAAAACCCTTCTGGCGTTGCCATTGCGGGCGGCTCGGTGCCAGGGGGCATGGATCATCTTGTTGCCGGCTTAGCTTTTAAAGGAGCAGGCACAGATGCTAGGCGGCTACCCTATTTGCCTTTCGATGCCGGCGGTAAGGCTATGGCCTCTTTGCTTTCGGGTGAAGCCGATGCGCTTTCTACAGGACTGAGCGAGGCTTTAGAATTAGCCCGTTCTGGCGAAGTGCGTATCATTGCTAGCACAGCGCCTAAGCGGCTTAAAGATGCTCCTAATGTTCCTACGCTAAAAGAA
Source organism: Spirochaetota bacterium (assembly GCA_030621685.1). Lineage (GTDB taxonomy): Bacteria > Spirochaetota > UBA12135 > COTS27 > COTS27 > JAUXHF01. Next base: position 233 of record JAUXHF010000114.1, on the reverse strand, counting down.
CAAGGTATTAATGTTACCTTTATTAACTGGCGTGGTTTTTTTGCACCTCCGGGAATTTCTAATAAAAAACGTAATGCCTATATTAAGGCGCTTGGCTCTATGTATAAAACAGATGCTTGGGAAGAAGTTCGCAAAAGAAATGGCTGGGTGAATATCTATAATCCGGGCAAGAAGTTTGAAAAATTCCTTGAAAATCAAGAAAAAGAAATAGCTACGCTTATGCGCGAGCTAGG
>JAUXHF010000108.1 GCA_030621685.1 Spirochaetota bacterium | reverse complement strand
GCAGGCAAGGCAGGATTCTGAGCATCTTTCAGAAAACCTGAGTAAGCTAGAGTCGGCTTTTACCAGCGACCTCGAAAACGCTAGAACCCCCCAACACATAACAGCCCTGCAAGCTGGCTACCTAGGCAAACGCTCACAGCTTCGAGGCATGCTGCAATCCTTAAAAGATCTCCCCCAAGACATCCGCATGGAATACGGCCAAAAATATAATCTGTTAAAACAAAAAATAAGCAAAAAACTAGCGGAAAAAGAACAAAACTCTAGCCATCAGACCACGCAGACCTCTCTAGATGATATAAGCCTTCCCGGGCGAAGACCTCCCCAAGGCTCTCTGCATCCGCTCACAATCATTCGTAACGAAGCTCTTCGTTTCTTTAACCGCCGTGGCTTTATTACCGTTTGGGGAAATGAGCTAGAAAGTGAGTATTATAATTTTGAAGCGCTAAACATTCCTAAAAACCATCCCGCAAGAGATGAACACGATTCCTATTACCTGCAAGGTAAAAGTTCGCTGCTCCTTCGTTCGCAAACTTCAAATATGCAAATACGCGCCGGCGAGCAAAGCTCCCCGCCTTTAGCCATAGTCTCTCCGGGCAGAGTGTTTCGCCGCGATACCCTTGATGCTACTCACTCTTACACTTTTCATCAAATAGAAGGTATGTATATTAACCGCGGCGTTTCTTTTGCCGATTTAAAAGGCTTGCTCATTGCTTTTTGCCGTCATATTTTCGGCGATGCCGTAAAAGTGCGCTTTCGGCCAGATTACTTCCCCTTTACCGAGCCATCTTGCGAAATTGCCATTGAATATAGCGGGAAAAGCGATGGCTGGTTAGAGCTGCTGGGCGCAGGGCTTATGAATCCCTTTGTGCTTAAAAACATGGGCATAGATCCTAACAGCTACTCTGGATATGCTTTTGGTTTAGGGCTGGAACGCATTGCCATGCTTAGTTATGGAATAAAAGACATCCGAATTTTCTATGAAAATGATGAGGATTTCCTCATGCAATTTAATTAATCCCCCATGATTCTTTCGCTTAATTGGCTTAAAGAATATCTTGATATTCCTGAAGATCTCAGCGCTTCGGCTCTGGCAGAAAAACTTACGGTTTCTGGCTTTGAGGTTGTTTCCCTAAAGCATGTTAATGTCGCCCCCAAAGGGCTTCTTATAGGAAAAACCTTAACTAAACAAAAACATCCTAATGCTGACACGCTTTCTTTACTCAAGGTTCAATTTTTCAAGGATGCTAAAGTGCAAGAAGCTATGGTGGTCTGTGGCGCCAGCAATGTTGAAGCCAATCAAAATATCGCCTACGCCAGTCTTGGCTGCAAACTCCCCGGCGGCCTGAAAATTGGCAAGGCCCGTATACGCGGCCAGGCTTCTTTTGGCATGATATGTTCTTTGGCTGAGCTTGGCAAAGAAGATGAAAGTGAGACAATTTGGGTACTGCCCGAAACGGCTAAAATAGAAGATCCCATTCAATCTTATCTGGGAGATCCCGACTTGCTTTTCGATATCGAATTTACTTCTAACCGAACAAATGCCATGAACCTTGTATCTATGGCAAGAGAAGTGGCGGCCTTGCTAGAGCTGCCCTTCGCCAATCAAGATATTCAAGTTGCATCGCCAGTGTTGCCAAGCAAGGCCATCCTAGAACAAGACGATTTGCAAGTTTTTATCGAAGAAGCTAGTTTGGCACAGCGTTACTGCCTCATCGCTCTAGATGGTTTGCAAGTAGCAGCCTCGCCGAGCTGGCTGCGCCAGCGACTTTACCATCACGGGCTGCGATCCATCAACAATGTCGTAGACATCACCAACCTTGTTATGCTCGAGCATGGACAGCCGCTGCATGCCTTTGATGCAGATAAGATGGCAAGCAAGCGTATAGGCGTTCGCCGCGCCAAATCTGGCGAATGTCTTACCGTGCTGGGCGGCGAAAAAAAAACACTTGTTCCCGATGATGTTGTTATTACTGATGGCATAGAGCCTATCGGTTTTGCTGGAGTAATGGGCGGATTACGCAGCGGAATTTCTCAAAAAACGACTCGTATTTATCTTGAAGCGGCTGTTTTTAATCCCCAGCTTATTAAGCAGACCATAAGACGCCATGACCTTTACACAGACTCTGGCAAGCGCTTTGAAAACGGCGTCTGCTCTGCACTTTGTCATGTTGCCTTGCAGCGTGCTGTCTCGCTTTACCAAAACCTTTGCGGGGCTAGCGTAAGCTCTCATCTAAAACAAGTTTTTCCCAAGCCTCCCCAGCCTAAAGAAGTAAGCTTAACGTATAAAAAAGTAGAGACCCTGCTTTCGCTTTCTTTAACCAAGCATATTTCGAAAGCGTTTATTAAAAAATCGCTTTCTGCCTTAGCCTTTACAATAAAAGCAGAAGATGAAGAAACCCTCAACCTTGAAATTCCAATCTTCCGAAATGACGTCCAATATGAATGGGATATCTTAGAAGAAATCGCTCGTGTGTATGGCTACAATGCCATACCCGAAGGTTCTTCATCGGCGGTGCATAGTAGCTATCAGAACCTAGATGAACACGAGCCATTAGCCGCAGAGCATGCCCAAGCCCTCGGCTACAAAGAGAATTATAGCTATCCTTTTACAGAAGATGCCTTCGTTGAATTCAGCGCTGAACCCCTAGCAAACTACTTGCAACTACAAAACCCCACGCTAAGCAATTTCACGCTACTTCGCCGTAGCGGCCTTTACGGATTGCTAAAAGCCCTGCAAACAAATAGAGCAAAAGGCAAGGGCGGGCGCATCGTCCGTAGTAGCCCTACTCGTTTTTTTGAATTAGCTCATGTTTTTATTCCCGTTACGCCCCCGCTCCTGCTCCCGCCCCTGCCCCTGCCCCCTCCTGTAGAGGCTACAAAAATTGAAGCGCCCAAGGCTGGTTTTGCCGCTCATCAGCCTATGCCAGAACAAAGTTTGTTTCCCGAGTGTAATGAAATACGTAAAATGAGCTTTCTTTTAGCTTTTGTCGATGAGAAAACTTTCTGGAAAGACCCTCTTCCTACAGAAGATTTCTATACGATAAGCGGCGATGTTTCTTCGTTTATTTATGCCACTTTACCGGCCTCGGCAAAGAGTGCCATTGAATTTCAGCCTCTTTCTGCTGATTCAGTTTTGCCTAATTTCCTCTCCTCGCTGCATTGCTTTGACACAAATGAGAGCCTGCAAGTGCTTTTAGCCAAACAACCAATAGGCCTTATTGCCAGAGTCTCTAACAAAACGCTTCGTTTTTTCGGCATGAAAAGCAAGCATGCCGTGTATTTTGCCGAGCTAAACTTAGAACGCTTATTCCAAACAGCCAAAACACAACATGCAAAGGCCAAGCAACGAAAATCCTATACAGCCATTTCCATCTATCCCTCTTTAATTCGAGACTTAGCTATAGTAGTCAATGATGCCCAAACAATGGCTGCTTTCTATGCCGATATCCGTACGGCTCATAATTTTATTAGCGCTGTAAAGCTTACTCAGGTCTATCGTGGGAAGGGCATCGCTCAAGGGAAGAAATCATGTGTTTTTCGATTAGAATTCTGTTCTGTAAAACGCACTCTTACTCGGGAAGAAGTCGATTCTTGGATGCTGGCAATAGTAGCAAAATTACAAAAAAAACATAGCTTCTCTCTTCGCTAAATAAATGCACTGCTACTCATTTATATATGCAGCTCTTTCAAATAGCTAAAATAATAACATAAGCTAGCTTTAAAACTTTCTAGGCACAGTCTTTCAAATAGCTAAAATAAGCTAAAGCAAGCATTTTGCAGGAATTTTTAATACTAGCTACTTAATTTCTGGTTAATTTATACTCTTTCCTTTATAATAAGCTAGCTTACTCTATCAATATAAAGTAGCTAGAATATAAAACGGGGGAAACCATGAACGATACTCTTGAAAAAGAAATGAGTCATATTGAAAAACTTATTGATGCTCTCATCACTAAAAATGGCTCTTTGAAAGAAAAGCTCCTTAAATCTGCCGATGAGCTTCTGCAGGAGAAAAAACAAAGCGCCAAGACAAGCGAAAATTCTAATCAGAAAGCCGAAATTCAGGCTTTACAAAAAAAATTAGATGCATGCCAAAAACATGAACAGCGTATCAAGGAAATGCTCTATGTTCTCCGCCAAAATATAGAAGCCTGCCTTGAAGAAGCCCCGCAAAAACCTGAAACAAAAGAAACCCTTCAAGCTGATACAACACCTCCGCAGCCTTCTGCGGACACTGAAACATCTAAAGCAACCCCAGGAAAACCTTCACGGAAATTTGAATATACTCATGAAGCTAAAGATAGTTTAGAAGCTATGCCAATAAAAGCTATGCCTATAGCTCCTGCAGCTCCTGCAGAAACAGCTCCAACAGCCCCTGCAGAAACAGCCCAAAAAACTCAAGGAAATACAGCTTCTCAAGTAAATAACAAGGCTTCAGAAACTCATTCATCTTGGCTTCATGATGCTAGTCATGGCGATGAAAGCGACCCCTTCGCCGAAACAAGCAAGCCCATGGCAAAACAAGAACATGCCAATAACAATAACAATAGCAACAGCAATAGCAACAAGAACAAAATGCTAAGCGATGAAGAATTCTTTTCGGCAATATCTTAAAAAGCATTTCCTATGAACCTTTTAACGTCAAGTAGCGCCCCCAAGCCTAGCAAGGCTGCCAAGCAAGCTGCTGAAGCTAGCTTGCAAATACGGCTAGATGGCATGCCCTATAAAATAAAACTTGGGGAGCATCAAAGCCGCGAACGTTTTCTTAAATTAGCCTCACACATCAACCAGCAAATTACAACGGCACGCAAAGCCATGCCCTTGCTTTCTCGTGAACGTTTGTTTATGTTCATGCTTTTGAACGTAGCCGATAGCCAGCTTGAAGGAACAACCTCGCTTGCCAGCATGCCTTCAGCCGAAAATGCTTCATCGCCAGAAAACCATGAAGCAGTCCATACTGACCCTATGCGCATGCGGCTTCTTTCCTTAAAAAAGCAGCTTATGCTAGCACTTGAAGAATGAAATAACCACTTTTTTCATCTAAACGCTAAACCCTAGGCTTGCTATGCTCGTAAGCCGCAGAATTTAGCAGAAGAATTTAGTAGAAGAATTTAGCAACAAATTTAGCCGCAGAATTTAGCCTGACATGTTTAGCACAGATATATATCGGCTCATTAAAGCCAAGCCAAGCTAAAACAAAGGCACAGAGAGTTAAAATAAAAATAATTCATGAGTCAACAAGGTTTGTATCCCCCCAAAAAAGAGTTTCTTAAGCAAGCCGAAAAGTTTGAGGCGCTGCCCATAAGCCTAAGCCTACTTACAGATTACGATACTCCACTTTCACTTCTTAAAAAATTAGGCGGGAATATTCTTTTAGAATCGGTACATAAGGGAGAGACTGTGGGTCGCCATTCCATTATTACCCTTGGTGCTCGTGCCAAACTCTCTTTAGAAAACAGGCAAATACGTGGCTATGAAGACATTCAATTAGCCAGTGGGAAAACCAAGCGGCTAGCCTTTCATTTAGATTTCAGCCAACATAATTTCCATCCCTTGCAGTTTGTTGGCCAGTATTTTCTGCGCTATCGCGTGGCAGAAAATGAAAGACTTCCACCTTTTTTTGCCGGGGCCATTGGTTACTTAGGCTATGAAGTTGTGCAGTATTTTGAAAAAATACCTGCTGTAAAAAAAGATAAGCTGCAGCTCCCAGATGGTCTCTTGCTCTTTCCATTGGTGGTAGCCGTTTACGATAACCTTAGCAGAGAACTTCAGCTCATCTCCACAGTTTTAAGCGGGCAGCCAAAAAGCGCCCTGCAACTCTTTCATGACATGGTGCATGGCATCAGCAAAAACCCTGCCCAATCTTCCCAGTCTTCCCAATCAGCCTTAGCTCCAAAATTCTCGAATACCTTACTTGCCAGCCTTTATGATGGCGAAGTAGCGCGTCTTCATGCTCTAGCCGCTAAAATTGCCATGCCCTTAGAGCTGCCCTACCAGCAAGGCCAGGCAGCCTCTCATGCAAGAATATCCAGCAGCTCTAGCTCTAGCCAGCAAACAGCTCTAGCTAAAGAGTTAAGCCGCCTTACCAAGCAGCAAGAACAAAGCAAAAATAGCGAAGAAAGCACAAAAAGCCCATCTGCTGTTCCCTTTTTCGATTCTTCCATAAGCTACCCAGACTACAAGAAGATAGTAGAGCAAGCTCGTTCCTATATTTACCAAGGCGAGATAATCCAAGTGGTACTCTCTCAGCGCTTTTCTCTTAAAACGGCCCTTCATGGCCTAGAGCTGTACAGAAGCCTGAAAATATTGAATCCTTCGCCTTTTTTATATTACATGGATTTCGATGACTTTCAATTAGCTGGCTCCTCGCCAGAAGTTATGGTACGGCTACACCAAGATGAGCTGCTGCTGCGTCCTATTGCAGGTTCTGCCCCTCGTGGCAAAAATATAGCTGAAGATGAAAGCTATGCCAAGGCTATGCTTTCTGACCCTAAAGAATGTGCTGAGCATGTTATGCTTGTGGACTTAGGTAGGAATGATCTTAGCAGAGTAGCCCGAACCGGCACGGTTCATGTGGAAGATTTCATGAAGGTAGAGAAGTATTCAAGCATCCAACATATTGTCTCTACCATAACCGCTGAAAAAAAACCAGACCTTAACGCTATTGATGTTATCGCTGCTACCTTTCCAGCAGGCACGCTTTCTGGCGC
>JAUXHF010000029.1 GCA_030621685.1 Spirochaetota bacterium | reverse complement strand
CAGTCTATAGAAAAAGCGAAAACAGTGGAAGCGGCTGTATATGCGCCGGATCCCTTTAGCATGGCCGAGCTGAATTTCGATGAGGGGCAGCTTTCTATTGTAGAAAAGAAGAAAAGCCCAAAGAACAAAGATGCTAAAAAAGCCTTTGTCAAAGCTGATACTGAAGCGAAGAAGGCCTATAACAGTGCGGTTGGGCTATACATCGAAGCCATACTAAGGGTTACAGCCGAGGAAATTGAAGTAGCTCGTGTGGATAAAATAAGTAATGCTAGCCCAGATCTTTTTTCTCAGGCTGAAGTTGAAAACAAAGATGCTGAAAATTTGCTAGCCGATAAGAACTACGATATGGCTATGGCTAATAGTTACATGTCTAGGGAAACCTTGCTAAAAGCTAGGGCTGCTGCTGCTGCCATGCTCTTAGAGCTAGAGCGGCTTCTTGCCGAGTATAGCCGGCTACGTGGCTTAGCCATTAGCCAGAAAGCTGTTAATGCCGTACCCGATTTGTTTGCTGAAACAGAAGCCGCTAAGTTTGAAGCGGAAGATGTGGCTAGCGAATTTCGACTACAAGAGGCCATTGCCGCCTATATCAATTTAATTAGTGATACCGAGTTCATGATTGAACGCATTGAAGAGAAACGGCTTTTGGCACGAGAAGAACTCTTGACTGCCGAAGAAACTATTAGAGAATTAAAGCGCAAGAATAAAGACGTTAGTCAGCAAATTAATGAGCTTAACAAGCAATACCAATCTCCGTTGCCCAATGGAGGAAACTAAGTATGAAAAAAAAAGAGGATAAAATGATGAAACAGCCACATAGTAAAACAAGTTTTTCTAGGCTTCTGCCATGGCTTAGCATGCTTCTTATAATAAGCAGCCTAGGTTTTGCTAAGCAAGTAGAGGCTGCTACCTTGGCCGAGAAAGTGGAGTTAGCTGATAGGCTGAAGAAAGAAGCCTTGTTGGCTGAAAATCAAGGCTTTTACGATAAGAGTATAGAGCTGGCTAAAGAAATACAACAAATTACGGGAGAGATAGATGATCTTGTTGAAATAGCAAGACTCTGGTATATTTTGCGAAACCGAATTGCTGTAGCAAAACAAGTTCGTGCTAATGTGTATGCTCCTGAAGAATATGGCTTAGCCATAGATTTTTATAATAAGTCCTATCAGCAAATTTTAGAAGAAGACCTTGAGCCTGCTCGTTTTAATATTGAAGAAGGATTGCGCTACGCCGAGTTAGCTATTGAAAAGGCCCGAGACCTCTTCCTTAAAAATCAACAAACGGCTATTCGTGAAGATCCCCTTGAAAAAGGCACTGTTGCAGAAGAACTTCCGGTGATGGAGGTGGTTAAACTTGATAACGACCTTTACGTTGTTCGTCTTATTCCCCAAAAAAGAGATTGTCTCTGGCGTATTGCTGAATATGAATTTATTTACAATAATCCATGGAAATGGACGGCTATTTACGAGGCCAATAGAGATACCATCAAAGACCCAGACCTCATTTACCCCGGACAAAAACTGGTTATTCCGCCAATAGCGATAGAGCCAGAGCTGCCAGCAGCTACTAGCCCTAATTAATCATAGAGACTTTTCTATGGAATTTCATGCTTAGCCTGAATAAGCCAAAAAGTTTAAACAAAGCTAAAAGCTGTAAGTAAAGAAAGGAACAGGCGTTTTAATTTTAATATTTGGTTTAGCGGGGAGAAAAGTTTTCTTTCTGCTGGGCTGAAAAGCAGCTCGCAAAGCAGCTGGTCAAAGAAAATTTAGCGGAAGAGAAAAGTTTTCTTTCTGCTGGGCTGAAGCAGCTCGCAAAGCAGCTGGTCAAAGAAAATTTAGCGGAAGAGAAAAGCTTTCTTTCTGCTGGGTTGAAGCAGCTCGCAAAGCAGCTCATCAAAGGAAATTTAGCGGAGAGAAAGGTTTTTCTTTCTGCTGGGCTGAAGCAGCTCGAAAAGCAGCTCGGCTCGTCAAAGAAAATTTAGCGGGGAGAAAAGCTTTCTTTCTGCCGGGCTGAAGCAGCTCGCAAAGCAGCTCGTCAAAGAAAATTTAGCGGGGAGAAAAGCTTTTGGAGCGGCAAGCTTTTTTTAGAGCTAGCCTAGCTTTAACTATAACGAAACATAGCTGCTAAAGAGAGGCGGGCTTTTTCAAGAGTTTCCTTGTCTATATGAATTTCATCGCTGGGAAGGGGGTTTTTTAATACCCGCTGAATGTTTTCTAAGCTATTGCTTTTCATGTAGCGGCATAAGGTGCAAGAGCCATGAAAATTCTTATTTGGTAGCTCTTGCTGTAGCCTAGAGCTGAGTCCACATTCGGTGAGCATGAAAAAATTTTTCTTAGGCGATTCTTTGACAAACTGCATCATCTGCGAAGTGCTGCCAACAAAATCGGCGCGAGCATTAACTTCGCTTTTGCATTCTGGGTGTACCACTACCTGAAGCTGGGAATATTCTGCTTTCATGAAGTCGACCATGTCAGAATCGTAGGTTTCGTGGACATAACAAGTACCCGGATAGCTTAAAATTTCTTTTTTTACGCCACGGCGTTTCATTTCAACAATGATGTTTTCTCCCATGAGTTTATCGGGGAGGAAATAAATTTTATCGTTAGGGTAGTTTTGCACTATTTTGAAGACGTTTGAAGAAGTAACAACAACATCGCAAAGAGCCTTTACGGCAGCGCTGGTATTTATGTAGCAGAGAAAGGTATGCTTAGGATAGCGTTTTCTAAGCCTTAAGACATCTTGGTGGGTAATAGAATCGGCGAGGCTACAGCCGCCTAGCGTAGCGGGCATATAGACTTTTTTGTTTGGATTCAAAATTTTTGCGGTTTCTGCCATAAAGCGTACGGCTGCAAACACAATAACATCAGCATCTGTTTCTTTGGCTTGTTTAGAGAGTTTATAAGAATCACCAGAGAAATCGGCTACGCCATACTGTATTTCTGGGCTGACATAGGAATGAGCTAAGATTATGGCGTTTCTTTGTTGTTTTAGCTGGTTAATAGATTGGATAAGCGGGAAAAGTGTTTGACATTTACTGCGAGGGTAGCGACATATCCTGCCGCCTATTTTAATGGGCTCTAAAAGCTCAAAAAGTTCTTCGGCATTTTGCGGCCACCGGCTGTTTTTTTTTTCTAACGTAGTTGTTGACATGATTTGCTTATCTTAAATATTCATCTATACATCTTGCTTTTTATGTAATAAGCGGATTCTGCGTAAGACAAGAGAGCTATTTTGCACTCGTCTAAGCTGCCGGTGATGAATGTAGCTATTGACATGATTTGTTTATGCTAAATATATTCCTCTATGCTTCTTGCTTTTTATCTAATAAGCGGATTCTGCGTAAGACAAGAGAGCTATTTTGCACTCGTCTAAGCTGCCAGTGATGAATGTAGCTATTGACATGATTTGCTTATCCTAAATACTCCTCTACACATCTTGCTTTTTATCTAATAAGCGGATTTTGCCTAAGACAAGAGAGCTATTTTGCGCTCGTTTAAGCTAGTAAGACAAGAGAGCTGCTTTGCGTTCGTCTAAGCTGGGATGCGAGTGATGAAAAAAACGATACCAGCGTGATGGGCGAAGGTTGGCAAGGTTTTCACGATGCAATGTTTCTAGGGCTGAAATAAGCGGCGCTGCCCCCTTGCACTGTTGATAGGCAAAAAAATCGGCTTCGTATTCATGTTTTTTTGAAAGAGAAGAGAATAGAGGCTTTATCCAAAAACCTAAGCTAGATGCAACAAGCGAGAGTAGGATCATGACCTCTGCGGCTATCAAATAGCTATTTTGGCTTAACAAAAAACTTTTTTGCCATGCGGGGTTAGCCAAAAGTTGCTGGATGATAAAAAAAATGAGTACGCTTAATCCGGCAGAGAAAAAGAAGTTTTTGAGTACATGTTTTTTTTTATAGTGTCCCATTTCATGAGCGAGCACGGCTTCTAGCTCATCCACCGAGAGGCTTTCAATAAGCGTATCGTAAAGCACTATTTTTTTGGCCTTGCCAAAGCCGGTGAAAAAGGCATTGGAATGTCTTGAGCGTTTAGAAGAATCGATGACCAGCACGTTTTTAGCACCAAAATTTACTTTTTTGTTTAAGTGGAGGAGTCTTTCTTTTAGCGGGCCCGCGTCCAGCGGTTTTAATTTATTAAACAGCGGAAGAATAAGTGGCACAAAAATAACTTGCATAGTCAGCTGGAAAATGATGATAAGCATACTCGCTAAAATCCACCAAAGCTGCGGAAACCACTGAATAAACAAGAAGATAAGACTTAATAACAAGAAACTAAGGAGCAAAGAAAGTAAGGTGTTTTTTAGCATGTCTTTGATAAATAAGCTAAGGGTTGTTGTGTTAAAGCCATAACGAGCTTCTATCGAAAAAGTGCGATAGAGCGCCGCCGGTGAAAAAAAGAGAGAATAGAGAAAACTAAAGGCTATAACGAATAGGCTTTGTAGCAAAATAGTATTTTGGCTTAGAGGGGCTAGGATGTCCGCCAAAAAACCGCTGGCTTTAGCGATGCTGGCACTAAGCAAAATAAGGAGTATGACGGCAGTTTCAAACAAGGCCATGCTTAGGCTTAGGCGGCTTTTCTCAAGGCTGTAAGCGCTGGCTTTCTTATATTGCTCGGCGCTCATTACTTTTTTATGCTTTTGGGGAAGCGTGGTTTTCCGGCGAAGCTCTTGAATGTTAAGCCATTCCAATAAGGCAGAAACAAAGCCCTTTAACAGGATAAGGAAAAGTATGCTTGAAAAGAAAATGTTCAAAGGTTCAATAAAATAATTTTTTAGCTAGCCTAGCTTAGCGCGTGCTTCGTTTTAGCTTTGGGGGTTAGGAGTTGGTTTTAGCTTTGGGGGTTAGGAGCTGGTTTTTCGTGGCTTGGAGGGTTATAAAAATTTTCGAATACGAGTGGCAATATCGCTTAGTTCGGCCGAGCTTAGTTGCAGCCTATCCTTAGAAAAAGATACATCTTTCTCGGTATTCATGGGGATAAGATGAATATGAGCATGCGGGACTTCTAAGCCAATAACGGCTATGCCAATGCGATTGCAAGGGATGGCTTTTTTAATGGCCCTAGCTAGTTTTTTTGAAGAAACACTAAGACTAGCCATCGTTTTCTCGTCTAAATCAAAATAATAATCTATTTCTTTTTTGGGAACAACAAGAGAATGCCCCTTTGTTAAAGGCCGAACATCTAAGAAAGAAATATGCTCATCGTCTTCGGTTAAAATTTCTGCGGGAATTTCCCGGCGTATTATTTTTGTAAATATACTAGCCATGATGGTTGCCCCTTTTTCTCTTAGCATGCTTTCTAAGTATAATCTAAGAAGGAAATATGCTTATTGTTATTGTCTTTGCTTAAAATTCCTGCTAAAATTCCTCGGCGCATTATTTTTAATTTTAAATTCTATATTTGTAAATATACTAGCCTTGCCCCTGCCTTAGCATGCTTTCTAAGTATACTATGTATAGTAAGCCAAGAAACTTGTAAATATGTTTAACTACAAAAAGTAGAGAAATTTTATATCAAGCCTGCTTTCTTGCAAAAAGCTTGCCAAACAAGTGTTTTGAGAGTGCTTATTTCTCGAAGAGGGCAAGGTTGTCAAGAAATTCAAAGAGCCTAGCCTGGCTATTCTCCATAGTAACAAAGTGTTCCTCTTTTTCTAAAAGCGTATCGAAAAAAGACAATTGGGGGGCTATATCTGGGGCATGAATGTCTAAACCACTTTGCTGAATAGGCTCTGGGAACTTAGCTGGATGGGCTGTGGCGAAAGAGATCATAGCTTTCGTTTTTAGCTTAGGTTCAAGCGTTTGTGACATAGTCAAAAGAGCGGCATGAAGACCTACGGCTGTATGTGGATCGAGAAGGTAGCCTTCTTTCTGATACAAGGTTTTGATGAGAGATAAAACTTGGGCATTGCTTACTTCTTGGCTGGTAAACAGAGATTTTTTTTGCTTCCAAGCAGATTTCCATAGAGGTTCTGGTAGCGAAAGCAAGCCATGTTTGTGGAAATGGCTGAAAAGCTGGCTTAGGGCTTTCCCATCACCATCTAGAAGCTCGCTGATGAAGCGCTCGAAGTTGCTGGCCTCCAAGATGTCCATGCTGGGCGAGAGTGTTTGTTTGACCGCTGCTTGCTTATACTGATTACGGCTGAAAAAGCTGTGTAAGATATTATTAGCATTGGTGGCGACCACTAGCTTTGCGATGGGCAGCCCCATGGAGGCTGCCAGAGAGCCGGCATAGGCATCGCCGAAGTTTCCGCTAGGAATGGCGAAGCTACAAAGCCCATCTTGGGAATCTTGGCTTTTTGAATCTTGTGGCAGGACTCCTTGTCGATAAAGCTCTAGCATGGCCACGGCATAATATACGGTTTGGGCCATAATCCTGCCCCAATTTATGGAGTTAATAGAGACAAGAGGCAAAGACTGGCTTTTTGTTTCACTTTTTTGAGCTAAGCTAAAGTTACGGCGAAAGGCTTGTTTTAATAACCGCTGGCAATCATCAAAACTACCTTCTATAGCGATGTTAAATACATTGGCGTTTCCACTGCATGTCATCTGCCTGCGCTGGCGTTCGGCAATCCTGCCTTTGGGATGCAAGATAACAACTCGGCAAGCGCTTAGGTCTTTGAAGGCTGCCACTGCCGCCGATCCGGTATCTCCTGAAGTGGCTCCTAGCACCACAAGGGGCCTATCTTTATGCAAGTTACCTAGCACTTGGGCCAGAAAGCCTAATCCGAAATCCTTGAAGGCATAGGTTGGCCCATGGAAAAGTTCGGCAATGAAAACGTCTACTTCCTTTGCTTGGGAAGTGCGTTTTCCAAAATCTGTTCCATGAAACTCTTTTGGGCTAAGAGCGGGCATGGAAATTTTTTTAAGCGCTAGTTTTTGGGGAAGTCTGAATTTTTCTAGGCTTTTTGAAAGCATGTCAAAACTTTGCTGTTCATTCCACTGGGCTTGCATGTAGGGGTAGAGCATGGCCAGGGCCACTTCTTCATAACTTTTTCCGCTAAAACGTGAAAGAAAATTTTGGGGAAGGCGAGGAAAAAAAGCCGGCAAGTACAAACCGCCATCGGGGGCTAAGCCATGCCATAAAACCTTGTTTAGCGGCTGTAGATGCCCTTTTGCGCCCTTAGCATCACGAGTAGAATAGTATAAAGGTGCTGGTCTTTTCATGAGCCTAAGAAGAGCAGATGTTTTTTGGATTTTGTTGGCTCTAGGTTTTATCTTAGCTTTATCTCAATCAAGCAAAATAGCAAGTCTAAAATATAGCAAGCTACAAGGAAAGAGGGAAAGAGCTTGGGTTTTAAGCCTAAGTTTAACCAGTAAACATGTAAGCCTAGGTTTAAGCAGCAAACGGTAAGGCTTGCGTGCAGCAGGCGAGTTTAATTTTAGCTAGAACCTAAACTTAATTTTTAAACCTTAGCCGAGTTTTCATGAAATCTTGGGGGGGTGATTAGATGAGAGAAGCGTTACTTGAAAAGCCGGCTGATTATTTTGCGAGTTTAGCCTTCATGGCTTCAAGTTTTGCTTTGATGCCAGAATCGGCGGCGGGTCCTAGTTTTTCAAACTCTGTTTCAAGAGAATCGCCGTTACTTGATTCGGAAAGTTCTTCGGCGGCTTCGGCCTCGTAGGAAAGACGCTGTGCTTTCTCACGCATGCGAGTGATAAGGTCTCTGCTTTTATCTTTGTTAGTCATGGAAGCCTTTGCTTCATAGATGGATTTTTTGACCTCGGCAGTTTTGGCTTGGGCGATGATAATATCTTTATTGCGTTTAATTTCATCGAGTTCTTCGTTCATTCTTCGCAACTCAAGTTTTAAGGTCTCAACGCTGCGGCGCTGTAGCTGCCAGCTGGGAGAGAGTCCTTTAGAATTTTGCTTATGGCTTTCTGAACGGACTAAAGCCTTGGTGGCCAAGTCTTCGTTTCCGTTTTGCAGGGCTTGCTGGGCTCGTTCTTCCCAAAGAGAAGAACTTTTCTCTTCGCGATCTAGAGCGGCCTTGCTTTGGCGCTCGGTAGCGATGACCGCTTGCACTTTCTCGTGTGCTTCGGCGATCATTTTCTCTTTATCTAAAATAGCCTGATTGAGCATAAGCTCTGGCTTCTCAAGTTTTGCAATGACCTCGTTCGCCTTAGCCTCACCAACTTTAAATAATCTTGAAAAAACACTCATATACTGTTTACCTTATTAATCTATATCTTTTATTTACTTATTTTTTTTAATATGTCTTCCTAACACAAGCTCCACTTTCACGGCCGCAATTTCTAAGGCCTCTAAAACAGAGAGTATCTCGTTGTCATCAAGGTTTTGGCTCTCGCGGCTTTCAACGATGATAAGCCGTGGCGTTTCTGATGAAACTGTATCTATCCCCAGACTTACGGGTAGAATCTCAGTGTTTAGGTCTAGCAAATCAAAGTAAAGTTTTTCTCCTGCAATTGGCTGAACCGATCCCAAATCGACCTGAAAGTATAATGTGTTTCCTTCAATTTTCATAAACACTTCTTGGGCATCGCGCTGTATTCGATAAATAGTTTTTTCCAGCTTGTCAACGATGTAGTTGTGGGTTTGTAAAAATTCTAGAAGCGGCGTTTCTTTCCGTGACCTTACCATAATTTCATTCATGCATGATTCCTTTTATTTCAAATATAAATTTTGCTCAATCTAGGCTAATATAAAAACATATATTTTGTATATGTCGCATAAAGTTCTGCTTAAGTGTAACATAGCCTGTGTTTCCTAGTGGGAAGAATATGCAAAAACTATTGAAATTCTTTTAGAATTAATAAAATCTTGTTAAAAAAACAGCTTAGCGTCATCACAAGTGCTTAATAGCAAAAAGTAGAATCTAAATTAGATAGGATAATCAGACAAGATAATCAGGAAAGACAATCAGGTAAAAATTGATAAGCTCAATAAAAAATAAGGACAAAATAGCTACAGCCCTTTATAATTAAAGCAATGCTCTTAAGCGTAAGCGTAGTTTCGCCCCGCTAAACTAAATCCCGATAAAATATTGCATGCAGCCCAACGTGTATCTATAAAAAATTTTTATAGATACTTTTTATAGAAATTATAGCGTAAAACAACAAATAACTTTGAAGCCCATAGATATAGCTTGCTTTTTATAGGAATATTGAAAATATTATATATTTTGCAAAGCTTAAAGCAAAGCAAAGCAAAACCTTTAAGTATTAAGCGAGCAGAGCTTACGTAAATCTTTTTAAAAAAACCTACACTTTTCATGGAAATACTTGGTCTTATTTGCCCCTCGTTTTCAAACAAATACAAGCAAAAAGGTAATCTTATAAATATTTACCAATCTTTGGGGGTGAGTTCTGTGAAGGAGGTGCATATTGAGAACTTTCGGCAAAACGAATTTTTCCAGTATTTAAAAGAACTGGCTAGCGGCTATGAGGCGATAGCTTTTGGTTTTGATGACAGCGAATTTTACTCGTACTTCGAAAACAAAAGGTTGTTGGATAACTTTACACGCTTTGGTGCCAGCATAGCCTATGGAGAAAACTATCCAGATGGCATCATTTTTGATCTGATTAAAACGGATATTTTAGAGCTGCTGGAAAACCTTAGGAACAGCCAGAACATCGAAATAACAAGAGAATTTTTAAAAAACATTATTGAGGTAGATGTCAATATTTTTGAATTAGAGAACATTTATCCAATTGTAAACATTAGCAGCCTAAGGCTTTCTTTTTTCTCTGATAGCATGCATAATCAATATACTATTCAGAAGATAAAGCAATTGTTGAAAAGCGAAATTCAAAACCAAAACTCTAGGGAACTCCCAGTTGCTAAAGACGATGGTCTTAGGGGGGAACTTCAGCTTTTTGGAAAGGTCTCTTTTGAATTCTTAGCTAAAGTTATACGAGAAAACCGTGATGTTTTGCGTACCTTGCCTCGATACTGTGAAATCTCACTTTGCTCCAAGCATTACGAGCGGAATTTTTTAAACAGCTTTGGTGGCAAAAAAGAGAGTAAGCAAATCCCAAGAGCCATTACTACAGCAGAAATGAAGGAAAGCGAATTCTCGATAATAATAGAGAAGCTGCAGGAATTTTCGGCGCAGGCTGTGGTGTGTCTTGGGGGCCTAGGAGACCCAACATGTAACCCAAATTGGCTGAAAATGGTTCAAAAAGTATTGCAAAGCGGCTTTCAATGTATTGTAGAGACTTTTGCCATTGGCTGGACGAGAGCGACTACCGATAAACTATTGGCCTTGCCAGAGGTAGAGCTAGGGAATTTGAAGGTTGTTTTTAAGATAAACGCTATTAAAAAAGAAATTGAAGAGCGGGTAATTGGTTTTGAAGATAATACTTTTGCCGAACGTCTTGAGAACATAGAGTATTTCTTGCTAAGAGCTCCGGAGAAGGGCTACGTACAAGCCATTAAAGTGCAAGAGAACGTAGAACATATTTTAGATTTGTATAAGCATTTTAAAAAATATAAATCGAACGTTCTTATTGCTAAATACAACAACTACCGGGAGCTGCTAACCGAGAGACGCGCTTTTGCAGTTAAGCCACTTCAGCAAACAGATTGCTGGCATCTTAAGCACGATATGTATATTGATGAGCAAGGAAGCGTATGGCTCTGCAAACAAGATGTGAATCTTGAGCATAGCATTGGCAATGCCGTGAAAGAGGATTTATACGATATTTTCATGCGAGGCCAGGCCTATTATGAAAAACATCTAGGTGGCTGGAGCTTCTGTAAAAACTGCGATGAGTATTACACATTCAACTTTTAATTTTTTTAGGTGAGGTTATATTATGGATAAACACAGCTACCGTGCCTTAGTGGTGCGAGAAGAGAGACAAGGGAAGAAATCTTTGTTTCAAGCAAATATTGAAGAGCTAAAGAACCGGGAGCTTGAAGAAGGTGAAATAGAAATACTTTCGCATTACTCGTCATTGAATTATAAAGATGCGCTTTCGTTAACTGGAAATAAAGGGATTAGCAAAAAGTATCCGCATGTGCCGGGCATAGATGTAAGCGGCGTAGTAGGGCGTAGCCGCTCGCTACTATTTAAGGAAGGAGACCCTGTGCTGGTGACCGGTTATAAATTAGGCACGGCTGTTTGGGGCGGCTTTGGAGAGCGGGTATATTTGCCAGCTAAGTGGGCTGTGCCGCTTCCCAGCGGTCTTACTTTAGAAGAGGCGATGATTTATGGCACGGCAGGCTTTACGGCAGCGCAATGTGTTCAGGCACTTCTTCGGGGATCTCTCTTGAAAGAAAGCTCTAAAGATGAGCTTGGCTCTTTTGCCTTTGGCGTGAGTGGGGCCACCGGCGGCGTTGGTCTTCTGGCCTTGCTGATACTAAAGAGGCTGGGGATGAAGCCTGTTGCTATAAGTCGGAAAAGCCAGGCCTTAGGTTTTCTCAAGCCCTTGGGCATAGAACATGTTGAAAGCCCAAACATGCTTTTAAAGAGTGAAGAAGAAAAGCTTCCCATGTTGAAAAGTCGCTGGCATGGCGCTGTGGATACAGTAGGGGGAAGCATGCTTTCATACTTTCTTCGCAGTGCTGAATACCGTGCTACGGTGGCCTGCT
>JAUXHF010000248.1 GCA_030621685.1 Spirochaetota bacterium | reverse complement strand
ATTGTAAATATTCCTTAAGAACTGTAGCTTTGCTTTCCCCCGGTTGCTGGCAGACTTCCACGCCATAGGTAATTTTGGGGTTACTTTTTTTCTTACTCCCCTTTTTTTTATTTATCTCTGCAAAAACTTCAGGGTCACGAAATTTTATTTCAAAAAAAATACTATCCTCTTTAGGGTCACATCCCCGCGAGAGAACTTCTTGTATGCCGCCTCTCTTCAAAAGAGCAATACTTACATTATCAGTAAGTGCATCTTTCAAAAAGTTAAAAATATCAAAAAATGTGCTTTTACCACTGCCGTTAGGGCCAATAAAAACACTTAACTTAGAAAAGCCCTTGACTTCCACATCTTTAAAAACTTTATAATTTTTAATCTTTATTTCTTCAATTTTCATTTTTTTTCTCCAAAAATTTTTGCTACTCCCATTCTATAGTTGCCGGCGGCTTCGATGTTATATCTAAAACTACTCTAGCTACCTGTGGCACTTCACCGGTAATTCGGCGTACAAGGTTTCTTAGGAATTCTTTTTGAGGAAGCACAAAATCGGCAGTCATGCCATCGGCACTGTCTACCGAGCGCAAAACTATGGTTTTCCCAACATGCCGATGGTCGCCAGTCACCCCTAGCGACTCTTGCTCTAAGAGTACAGCAAAAAACTGCCAAATCTTCCGTAGCACAGGCTCTTTCTCCACTTCTTCGCTGACAATATTTTCTACGCTACGCAGCAAGTCTAGTTTTTCTTTGGTAACCTCTCCCATTATTCTTACCGCTAGCCCAGGCCCAGGGAAAGGCTGGCGCTCTAAGAAAAAACTTGGGATCTTCAGCAGACCGCCCAGCTTCCGCACTTCATCCTTAAAAAGACCTGCAAAAGGCTCTAATAAACTGCCAGCTTTCTCTAGCTGCAATATTTCTTTGACACGGTTATGATGAGTTTTAATCACATCCGCAAGATCGCCGATAGACGCAGATTCGATGACATCAGGATACAGCGTGCCTTGTGCCAAAAAATCAAAAGCCGGAGCATGTTTGAAGAAAGTCTCCACAAAGACGCGTCCAATAATTTTTCGCTTACGCTCAGAATCTCTTACTCCTTTTAAGGCTTGCAGCATGCGCTTTTCGGCCTTGATGACCAGAATGTTTATGCCTAATTGTTTTTGGAAGGCGCTGGTAATGGAATCTAACTCGCCCAAGCGAAGCAAGCCCGTATCCACAAGAACTGGCGTAAGCCCCTTCAAAGGCCTCCCTCCAGCAGATTTCCCCCCTCCAGCAGATTTACTCATACGAAGAGCTTTCTTTAATAAGACCGCTAACACAGTGGAATCCACGCCGCCACTTACGCCCAATAGCACATGTTTATCCTTGACTTTATGTTGAATAGCCTTAATGGCCGAGGCAAGAAAATTATCAAGTCGCCAAGTTTTTTTTAAGCCACTTACCCCCGATAAGAAATTTTGCAGCATGCGCATGCCATGCGCCGTATGCGAGACTTCAGGATGAAACTGCATGCCATATATACGCTTGCCAAGATTCTCAAAAGAAGCCATGAGTTTTTTTTCTTTTTTTAATCCGCCGCTAACATGATAGCTATAAGCAGAAACCTCAAAGCCTTTGGGGTTTTTAGGCAGCTCTGTTACCACATCGCTATGGCTCATCCACACTTTAAGTTTTTGCTTATCTTTGAACATGGCGCCTTTGTAAAGATGGCTTGTAGCGTTTTTTTTCAATGTAGTCTGTAAGACAATCTCAGCGGCGCCATATTCAAAACGGCTAGCCAAGTTTGTTTTCCCGCCCAGGCATTGCGCAAGATATTGCATGCCATAACATATGCCAAGAATAGGAAGCCCCCTATCGAAAACATCTTTATTTATAGCGCCCTTCTCTTTTTTCTTACTTTTAGCAGCGCCAAGTTTATTTTTTTTTCCTGCTTTCTCTGTCTCGTAGGCAGAGGCAGGGCCTCCCGAAAGAATAAGCGCCTTTATGCCCAAAGCCTCTAAACTTCTAGCGTTAATAGCTTTAGCAGAGGCAGGCAAAACAAGGCTAAGGTAGCCAATTTCACGAAGCCTCCTAGCAATGAGCTGCGTGTACTGTCCGCCAAAATCGGCAATAAGCACCTTAGGAAGCAGCGCCGCATCTTCACTGCCCTGCAAAGAGAGCTTTCCGGGATCAAAGAGTTCTAGCATTTTTTGTACTTTTTTTCTTCACACTGTGAAGCAAGTTTTTCAGCCCGACTAATATCTTCGGCTGTCATTTCACGTTCCAATTTATTTCTATATTCTACGCCCTTATCACTACCAAGGCTTGCGGCAAGGTTAAACCACATATGGGCTTTTACCGCATTCACAGGACTAGCTTTGCCTTCTTTATATACATTCCCCAAGGCAATGAATGCCTGGATATCCCTTTGCATCGCCGCTTTTTCATAGAACATTATAGCTGTCTCATAGTTTCTTAAAACGCCTTTACCTGCATAATACATATCTCCAAGGTCATATTGCGCACTCTCACTCCCCTGCTCAGCAGATTTCATCAACCACTTCAGCGCATCCGCATTCCCCTGCTCAGCAAATTTTTTAAGATAACTTTGCGCCTGCCCATGGCTCTGCTCAGCAGATTTCTTATACCATTTCACTGCTTCGCTGTAGCTTCGCTCTACGCCTCTGCCATATCTATACATATTTCCAAGGGTAAACTGCGCATACGCATGGCCCTGCTCAGCAGATTTCCTATACCACTTCGCAGCTTCGCTGTAGCTTTGCTCTACGCTATTACCTTTTTCATACATATCTCCAAGGCCATTCTGTGCATCCGCATTCCCCTGCTCAGCAAGCATCCTATACCACTTCAGCGCATCC
>JAUXHF010000192.1 GCA_030621685.1 Spirochaetota bacterium | reverse complement strand
CAAAAACTTTAAGCATGAATAATGTAAGCAGCCTCAGTAAATCTGATAGTACGAACTTGGGTTTTACAAGAGCATCTTTTCCGGG
The DNA here is from genome assembly GCA_030621685.1 of Spirochaetota bacterium. Lineage (GTDB taxonomy): Bacteria > Spirochaetota > UBA12135 > COTS27 > COTS27 > JAUXHF01. The sequence continues at coordinate 4,104 of JAUXHF010000192.1, read as the reverse complement.
TGCAAGGAGTGCTTTAGATGCCGGGGAGTCCTTTCTTTTTAAAGAAAAGAAAGGTAAGGATAACAACTTTAAGAGCCATAAGAGCATTAAGGGTAAATCGCTAAGCTCGTTAGATGGAGGTAGGCCTTTATTAGAGAAGAATCCAAAGGATGACATACGGAGCATGCTTTTCTTACGCCAGCGTGCTATTAACAAGAAGACTATTGAAAATGTTATAGACTTATATGAAGAAGATTCCCATTTAACTATTCAAGAAGCCTGTCAAAATTTAGGAATTTCCTATGTTTCATTTATACGTAAAGTGGATGTTTCGGGAAAGCATCGTTATTATCAAGCTAGAGCTTTGCGTTCTCGCTTATTGCGAAAGCATAAGGGAAGTAGTTATATTGTGCAATTTTCTGTGAAAGAAGAAGACTTAGAGGAGCTAAGTGCTATGGACAGGTTTGAAAAAATATCGGATGCTGCCATTATGCGTTCTTTGATAAAAGAAGCTATTATCGAAGAAAAAGATAAGCTAGGGATAGTGGGCTAGGCCTAAAAAGCGTAAAATGCATTTTTCTCGGATAGTTTTTTTACGCTTTTTGCTTAAATAAGGGAGAGTTTTTAGAGTTAGCCCCAAATTTAACGAGGCTTACTCTACTTTTAATTAAAGAGCTTTGTTTTATCGGATAAAAACAAGGGCATGCATGCTTGACAGAAATCGCTTCTTTTGGTACAATTTAAGCTATAAAGTGTTTACTTAAACGGTAGCGTACACAACCAGTATAGTTAGTAAAAATAACTGTAAAAGATAAAAGAATATCTTTTTGTGTAGCTAAACAAAGCTAGCATTTTTGCAAAATCAAGAAAATTCATTTTGCTATATTTTAAATAGGTGATGGGTGTTTAGCTCAGTTGGTAGAGCGCTACCCTTACAAGGTAGATGTCGGCGGTTCAAGCCCGTCAACACCCATTTACTTTTTGCTTAGTATATACTGGGCAGCAAAGAAATTTCTTAGGTGCTTCTCTAGAAAACTATAGCAGTAGTCTCGCTTGATAGTTTAGGCATTAAAATTGTTCTAAGAAAAGCAAAGCTAGACATAAAGCCAAGAAAAGCAAAGCTAGACATAGTTTTTTTTTGGAACAAACTGTTAGGCTTTATGTATGAAAAAGAAGCGATTTAACAAAGAAGTAAGAATATAATGGTATAACTTTTGTTATGAAAAAAGAAAGCATAGATCTCCAATATCTTGGGATAACGGTACATACAATTCTGCGAAATTTAAGCCCCGCCAAACTCTACGAGCATGCTTTAGAGCAAGGGGCAAAAATTGCAGCCAATGGGGCTTTGCTGGTATATTCTGGCGAGAAAACAGGTCGCAGCCCCAAGGATAAACGTATTGTTTATTCGGAAGAAAGCAAGGAAGATGTGTATTGGGGGGGTGTGAACATCCCCATGGGTGAGAAAAGTTTTTATATTAATCGAGAGCGTGCTCTCGATTATTTGAACACACAAGAACATCTCTATGTCTTTGATGGTTATGCTGGCGCCGATCCGGAATATCAACTGAAAATACGTGTAATTTGCTGCGAGGCTTACCATGCCTTGTTTATGAATAACATGTTGATACGTCCTAACTTAGAAAGGCTTGCAGAGTTTGATAAGCCTGATTACACTATTATTAATGCGGGTAGTTTTTCGGCAAACCGGTATACAAAAGAGGTAACTTCAAAAACGAGTGTTGTGCTTTCTTTGGAACATCAAGAGATGATTATCTTAGGCACGAAATATGCCGGCGAGATGAAAAAAGGTGTTTTCTCGATAGTGAACTACCTTATGCCTAAGCAGAATTTACTCTCGATGCATTGCTCGGCAAACGAGGGCGAGAACGGCGAAGTTTCTTTGTTTTTTGGGCTTTCGGGAACGGGGAAAACAACGCTCTCGGCAGATGTCCAAAGAAATTTAATTGGCGATGACGAGCATGTTTGGACCGACAAAGGCGTTTTTAATGTTGAGGGTGGTTGTTATGCCAAATGCGCTGGACTTTCGCCAGAAAAAGAGCGTGAAATCTTCTCTGCCATTCGCTTTGGCACGGTGTTAGAAAATGTTATTTACGATTCAGATAACAGAAAGATACTCTTTGATGATGTTTCGCTAACGGAAAACACTCGTGCGGCCTATCCTTTGCATTATATCGAAAATGCGAAATCTCCGGCTATGGGAATGCATCCCACAAACATCATTTTTTTAAGCTGCGATGCCTATGGCGTGCTTCCGCCGGTTAGCTTGCTAAGCCCAGAGCAGGCTGCTTATTATTTTATAAACGGGTATACGGCAAAGATTGCTGGCACAGAAATGGGTATTACCGAACCACTGGCAATTTTCTCGGCATGTTTTGGCGAACCTTTTTTAGTTATGGCGCCTAGGATATATGCTAAATTGTTGTCAGAGAGAATTGAGAAACATGCTGTTAAAATCTATCTTGTGAACACTGGCTGGATAGGAGGTGCCTATGGCAAAGGCAAGCGTATTGCCTTAGAATACTCTCGTAGCATTATTGATGCCATCCACAAAAATATGCTTTCTGCTGAAGAGAGTTCGCAGCATCCTATTTTCCGCTTCAAAATACCTCATGCTTGTCCGCATGTACCATCGTCTATTCTTAATCCTATTGAAAGTTGGGAAGATAAGACGGCCTATACAAAACAGGCACAGAAACTTGCAAAATTGTTTATAGATAACTTCGCTAAGTTTTCTCAGGATGTTGACCCGAGCATTGCCAAGGCCGGGCCTGTTTTAGAAAATTCTTAGGCCCTCCGTGTTAGTTTCTCTGTCCCAAGGCTAAGCAAAACTGCTTTCAAGCTAAAGGGCAAAGGGCAAAACATGCCTTTGGTTCTTAGCTTGAGTGTTTTCTCAAGCATAAAAAAGACGGAGAAGGCCAGAGTGTTTTCTCAAGGTTTTTAATTTTTAATAGAGGCAGGAAGAAACAAAGAATGTTTTTAAGGTTCTGATAATGCGAAAGAAATTCGCTGATGGGAAAGGGCAAGGGAAAGGAAAAGGGAAACATGCTAAAGCTAAAGTAGCTGCTAAGATTTTTGCTACTGCGAAAAAAAAGAGAGCCAACCCTAATCCTAGAAGTAATGATTTCTATAGCAAACAAGCACGTAAAGAAAACTTACCGGCAAGAAGTTATTATAAACTTGAACAAATAGATAAACGATTTTCGCTTATCGCCAAACAGCAGAGGATTTTAGAGCTGGGAGCCTCGCCCGGTGCTTGGACTACCTTTCTTAGCAAGAAAACACAGAAGTGGATAGCCGTAACGGCTGTTGATATTCGGCCTATGCCGAAACTAAGAACTGCGCCGAATAAATTTATTTTTCTGCAAAAAGATGTTTTTTTGCTTACTAAAGAAGATCTAAAGGGCAGGTATCACGGAATTCTCAGTGATATGGCTGCTGATACCATTGGCATTAAAGAAACAGATTCCTACCGATCATATTTGCTGGTCATGGAAGTTTTAAGCCTTGTGCCAAATTGGCTACGCCCGCAAGGCTTTGTTGTCTTAAAGTATTTTGAGGGAGCTGAAATGGCTGAACTTTCAAAGCTTATGCATAAGATGTTTTCTAAAGTTACACGCTTCCGTCCGCAAGCTACAAGAGGGGCTTCTTACGAAATCTACCTTATCGGACAAGGCTTTCGAGCTGATCTAAAAGAGTAAAGAGCTAGAATTTTTCTAAACACAGCTGAATTTTTCCTAAAAGCTTACTTATTTAACTTGCTAAGAAGTAAAGCTTAAGAGAAAGTAAATAGCAAAGAGGTGAATTGAATGTAGCTGCATGAAGCTCTGCTAGGCTGAAAAATATACTGAAAGCCGATTACTCCTTGATGAATTTAAATGATTATGTAAGTGGGAAGTACAGAAAATTTCCTTGAAATTTTTTTTTAAGCCGCTTTTACAGAAAAAACTTGCAAAAATTTGCTTTAGTTTTGAGCTAAAGTTGCCAAGATAGAAGTTTTTTTAAAAAAAAAGAAAAAAAACATAGGAGTGCTTAATTTTATAGGGCTAAAGCACGAAAATATATTAGAAAAAAAGAAGTAATCAACCAAACAACCATAGTTCT
>JAUXHF010000280.1 GCA_030621685.1 Spirochaetota bacterium | reverse complement strand
GAAAAAAGCATGAAAACTTTAGCGGAAATCGATAGCGCAAGCCATAACGCCAAAGTAGAAAAACAAGTATCTTTGATGGGCTTCTTGAAAGCCGAAAACCCCATACTCTACAAGAAATTCAATAAGCCATACAACAAACCATGGCTTTGGTTGCTACGAAAAATAATGAATGAACGGGAGTTTATTAATTGTTTCAAAAACCTTAAAGCAGATGAATTTAAGCCGCATTCATTTGTTGCCAAAATTTTACGAGTAGATTACAAACCCATTATTGAAGTAAGCGGCGAAGAATATCTGCCAAGTTTAGCCGATGACCCTAGGCTTATTTTCGCAGCCAACCATCCACTAGGCGCCATAGAAGCTGTCAGCTTAATACATGTCTTAGGCAAACATTACCCATCAATGAAATTCATGACCAACAGAATTCTTTCACGACTTCCCATAATTTCAGAATGCTTTTTTTATGTTGGTATTTTCAAAAGAACCTTTCGCAGCGAAGCTAAAGAAATGATAGATATTTACAAAAATACGCCTGCCATAATCTTATTTCCGGCCGGGCTGGTGGCCCGCAAAGATGAAGCCGGCGTACTTCGCGAGCGAGAATGGAAAAAGCATTTCATCGATAAAGCCTTGCAATATAAACGTGATATCGTCCCCACTCTAATAGATGCAGAAAATTCAAAGTTTTTCTATGCCTTTGCAAGGTTTCGCAAATGGCTAGGTATCAAAATCAACCTTGAAATGTTTCTTCTTACCAGAGAGCTTGTGCATTTCAAAAAAAAATTGCCCATTCGCTTCACAAGACCAATTCGCTATGCCTTGCTAAAAAAATACATTTCCCAACAACCCGATGCCGTTTTAGCGAAATATCAGGTGGCCCAAATGATAAAAACCTATACTGAAAGCGCAGGAAAAATTCAGTTGCCTCATGAATTTTTCGACTAAGCTCCTTCGCTCCGCCCATGCTCATGCTCATGCCCATGCTCACCGCAATCACGTAAAGCTAGGCTAGTAAAATAACTTTAAATTTTAAACTTACTGTTTCTAACCAGCAGCTCCTATCAATAACTATGAATACTAATACTTCATCTCATAAGCCCCCTAAAAAACAAGAACAAGTCATGCCATCCATAGGCCCCTCCATGCTAAGCCAAGATGAGCTTGTCGATATTCTTTCTACCCTAGAGCCGGTTCATGCTATTCCGCATAAAAACCGCTACGTCTATTCTTTTTGCGGCCTAGACCAGCAGCTGTTGATGAAAGAGCTTGGCCGTATTCGTGAATTTAATTACCGCCATGTCCATGCAGGCAGCCAAAAGCCCTATGACATTGATGCCCTTGACATGAACGAAACCAGAGCCTGTCGCCAGCTTATTTTATGGGATAACGATATCAAGAAAATTATTGCAGGGGCTAGAATTTTTTCAACGCCGCTTCTGCGAAAAAATATGAACAGACCTGCTAAACTAGATGAGCTTAGCACTTCTCTTTTTATTAAAACCAATCACACTTTTGAAGAACACTGCCTGCAAAATCTTATTGAAATAACGCGAGTGTTCATCTCTATCCCCCAAAAGCAAGCAGATGGCCATGGCCCTTCTGCCGAGCAAGACACAAAGCTTAGCCATGATTTTTATAAACTAGATCAGTTATATGCTGCCATTGGGAAAATTATCAGCAAAGAAAAAATACTTTATATCCTTGGCCGAGTCGTTATAAACACGACCAGTGTTCCCTTAGAAATGCGTAAAGTCATCCAATCTTTTTTCCACACATGCTTCGCCAGTTATACCATAGGCCATTCAAAAGAAGATTCTTTTAAGCCAGCATGGCTAAGAGGCGAAGATAAGCTACAAAACATAGAGAAGCTATCGGGGTTTTCTAAAAAAAATAGTTATGAAGAAAACACCGCTATTTTCTTACAGAAAAGCAAGGATCTTAACACGCCCATACCCGCTCTCGTTCGAAACTACATTATTTTCTCACAAAAACTTCATTACTTTGGGTACTTTGAAGACTATTCTCTCTCAAACATAGAGGAGATAGCCCTTATGAGTGCCTGCCAGGACCTTGAAGCCAACAGACAAAAACGCTATTACAGTAACGAGTTTAAAGAGGAGTTAAAACAGCTTCCAAAATCGATAGATAGGCAGTAGCTGTTTTCTAAATACTTTGGGTACTTTGAAGACAGTTCTCTCTCAAACATAGAGGAGATAGCCCTTATGAGTGCCTGCCAGGACCTTGAAGCCAACAGACAAAAACGCTATTACAGTAACGAGTTTAAAGAGG
>JAUXHF010000203.1 GCA_030621685.1 Spirochaetota bacterium | reverse complement strand
TGGGACTTCCGGTGTTTACTACGGCAAGGCCGCGGCGAAGACCATCGGTGCTATCCATGGCAATGGTGCGTACTCGGTTTTCGCCGAGTTGCTGGGCTACTTCTAAAACCAATTCGCTGCTGTTTGTTTTATCATCTTTAGCGGGCATGGTAACGGTTAAGGCAGTGCGGATACTGGGCAGCACTGTGTTTTCAAAGCTAACATCTACCACACCTCCTAAGACCTGAATGATAGTTCCATGCATGCCTGTGTTATTCGATTTATTTTCTGTTGTTGTTTCTTCAGCCATGCTTGCTATCCTTGTGATATTTGATATTCAGTTATTTTTTAGTTTGCTGATAAAGTTTTTAAAAGATTATGCAGATTCAGCGCCGGCAATAATCTCGGTAAGTTCGGTGGTAATGGCTACCTGACGCAATCTGTTGCGTTTCAAAGTAGTTTCGTCAATAAGGTCATCGCAGTTACGGGTAGCGTTATCCATCGCCGTCATGCGAGCGGCATGTTCGCCTACCAAAGATTCGATGAGGGTAGCAAAGAGCGTATAACGAAAACGGCGCTTGATGAGGCTATCAAGAAGAATTTTTGGCGATGGTTCAAAGGCAAAAACTGAACGCCCAGCAGCCTTATTCTCTAGCGGCGAAGCGGAAGAATCTACTTTGCCAGAGGCGGCTGGTTTTTCTTTTTTCAAGGAAAAGGGTAAAATTACTTTTGTTTGTGGCTTCTGCGAGAGAACCGATTGGAAATGATTATAGATAAGCGTTACTGAATGTATCTTGGCATGGGCATATTCATCTAACAGCGAATCGGCGAAAGATGAAAACGCTTTGCTGAAACTTGTATCTTCAAGAAATTCACTTTTATTTTCTATAGAAATATCCTTGTATTTCCGAAAGGCATCAAAGCCTCTTTTTCCGATGCACACAAGTGCTAGCGGATTCCCGTGGCTATTTTCACTGGCCTTAAAGCTGTGAAGCATTTTTATGACGTTCATGTTAAACGAGGCACAAAGCCCCCTGTTCGATGTGAAGAGCAGCACTTTTTTCATCGGAGCTGCCGTCAAAGCCTTGTTTGATGGCTTAGCTACATTCAAAAACAAAGAGTCACGTATATCTTCTGGAGAAAACGTGCTTAGAATTTCCTCTAGGGCTAGGCGGTAGCGTTCACTTTTTTTGATGAGGCTTTGTATCTTGTTAAATCTGGTGGTGGCTATAAGTTTCATGGCGCCTGTAATTTTCTTGGTTTTTTTCAGAGAACCAATTTTAATGTTTAGGTCTTTTATAGTGGCCATGAGAAGAGAAGAGAATAAAAATTGCTAGGAATTATTGAGGAATGAAGAATGAATTTTATGGGCTGAAGTTCTAAGTTTTCATTAAAATTTTCTGCCTAGGCTTTAAGGTTATATATTTTTTTAGCTATTTTTTTACTTGGCAGATAACAAGGTCTTAGCTAAGAATTTGCAAAGCAAAGAGTAGTCCTGCCTTAAATTTGTAAAGTTGTAAAGAGTAGCTTGCTAAATTCGTTTAGCGAATTCAGCTTGAAAAACTTCAATAGCTTTTTTGAGAATTTCCAGCGAGCTATCAGAAAACTTCTCTTCGTTGGCAATATTTTCTAGCAGCTCGCCATGCTCGCGTTTAAGAAAACTGAGGAATTCTGTTTCAAATAAGGCGACATGTTCTAGTGGCACGGCATCAAGAGCTCCGTTAGTAGCCGCCCAGATAACAGAACACTGCTGGACGAGGGGCAGGGGGCTGTACTGGGATTGTTTTAAAAGCTCCATAAGACGCTGGCCTCGTGCTAGCTGGCGGCGAGTGACTTCATCAAGGTCAGAGGCGAATTGCGAGAAAGCCTCAAGCTCGCGATATTGAGCCAAGTCGCCTTTTAAGGTGCCAGCAGCCTGTTTCATAGCCTTTACCTGAGCGTTGCCGCCTACTCGAGATACGGAAAGCCCTACATCTACGGCTGGGCGCTGGCCTTTATTGAAAAGCTCGGTATCTAAAAATATCTGCCCATCGGTAATAGAAATGACGTTTGTGGGAATATAGGCGGAGACATCGCCGGCCTGTGTTTCAATGATAGGTAGAGCTGTAAGCGATCCTGCTTTTAATTTATCGGAAAGTTTGGCAGCACGTTCCAGCAGTCTTGAATGCAGGTAGAAAACATCGCCGGGATAGGCCTCTCTACCGGGCGGCCTACGCAAGAGCAAAGATATTTGGCGATAGGCTTGAGCTTGCTTGGTAAGGTCATCGTAAACGATGAGGGCATGCTGGCCATTATCACGGAAATATTCAGCCATGGTTACGCCGGCGTAGGGCGCAATATATTGCAGGGCAGCATTTTCTGAGGCAGGTGCGCTAACAATGGTCGTGTACTCTAAAGCGCCTTCTTTTTCTAATTTATTAACGACACTAGCCAGCGTGGATTGTTTTTGGCCTATGGCTACATAAAAGCATTTAATATCTTGGCCTTTTTGGTTAATAATGGTATCGATAGCAATGGCCGTTTTGCCGGTTTGCCTGTCGCCGATAATAAGCTCTCGTTGGCCGCGACCAATGGGAATAAGCGAATCGATGATTTTGATGCCCGTTTGCAGAGGCTGGTGGACGCCTTTACGCTCGATAATGCCGGGGGCCTTAATTTCTAATTTTCTTTTTTGTTTTGCCTGAATAGCGCCTTTGCCATCTAGGGGGTTTCCCAGTGGGTCTATGACTCGGCCCAAAAACTCTTCGCCAACGGAAATAGAAGCAACGCGCCCTGTGGCACGAACGCTATCGCCCTCGCTTACTTTTGCTTCATCGTCTAAGAGGCTAACGCCTACACTTTCTTCTTCAAGGTTTAAGGTAAGACCAATAATACCATTTTCGAATTCAACGAGTTCGCCAAGCATCACGCTACGCAAGCCGTGAATTTTGGCTACGCCATCGCCTACTTGCAAGACGGTTCCTGCCTCATAAGTTTCTGCCTTATTCTCAAATTGATCGAGTTGTTTTTTTAAAACGTTTACAATTTCGTCTGCTCGTATATCGTAAGCCATAGTAATAGTATTTCCTATCTTGCTTTGCTAAGTTTTATTTATATTGCTAAAAAGACTTTGATGCTTAGCTTTGCCATTAACCAGCTTCGGCTAAGAGGTCTTCTCGTAGAATTTCGATTTGCCGCTTCAAGGAGGCATTGTAGATGATATCAGCTATGTGTAGCGTGAATCCTGCTATAAGTTCTGGTTTTTCATGTACGCTAAGCTCTATTTGTTTGCCCAGCAGCTTCGTGATTTTCTGTTGCAGCACCTTGGTGAAATTTTCTTGATGCCTGCCAAGTGGATGTCCTAAAAACAAGGACACTTTGACGATGCCCTTTTTCTCTTCATACAGGTTCAAGAAAAACTGGGCGATGCTGTGGATGAGCGCTTCTCTACTTTTCGAAAGAAGAAAGTTTAGAAAACGCATGGTTTCAGAATCTAATTTATCGTGAAAAAGTTTGTAGAAAAGGGCTCTTTTTTTCGCCATCGGCATGGCTGTAGAGCTAATTAATTCAGTAAAGCTAGGGCTTTTCTGGCAGAAAGCTATAAGCACGTTCATGTCTAAAAGAACTTTTCCTTGTTTTTGCTTTTCTTCAAGACGTTTATAAAAGGCTGCTGCATAGCGCTTTGATGCCTGTGAAATTTCCATATCAAAATTTTTCTAGTGATTAAACGTAGCCGGTAAAGCCCTTATAGCTTCATCTGGTTTAGGTATTTATGAGCGAGTTGGCTGTTTTTCTCATCGTTCAAGTTTTGCTCAATAAGTTTTGATGCCGCGGCAACAACCAAATGGCTGCTAGCCTCGCGTAGCTGTTGCAGTGCCAGTCGTTTTTCGTTGTCAATGGCTTGTTTGGCATTTTCAACTATAATTTTGGCCTGTTTCTTAGCCTCTTCTTCAATGCTAAACTTCACTTTTTCA
>JAUXHF010000215.1 GCA_030621685.1 Spirochaetota bacterium | reverse complement strand
GATTTCGCATAAATCTTTCTTTTCTACCCATTCGTTTTTATTGGTCTTGGCGGTTTATTTATGACAGAGAAGCAAGAAATTTAGCTTTATATGAACATAACAAGAGCAAGGTGCCTAGTTTCGTCCTTGATTTTGAAGCAGCTTTCTAATTTTTTTTACTGGCTACCAAAATGCCGTGAGTAATGTGGGTAATGTGAGTAATGTGGGTAATGCGGTGAGCAAATTAGCTTACTTTTGAATGAACGAACGTATAATAAAATAATATAGATGAAATAATATAGAGAGTGCGCAAAAAATAATTCGTATAGATTTTGATAGGCAAAAATATAAAAATGAAAAGGAAAACAAGGAATGTTCGGGCTTGGAAGGCCATGCTCATAACATTTTTCGTGGCTATAAGTTTTACCGGCCTTGCTGGGCAAGGCCGGCTGCATGCCCAAGCTATAAAGCTAAAAATAACAAGAGCTGCCGTTTTGGATTTTGAACTTCTTTCGGAAAAAATTTCTGCGGATATTGTGCTGATGCTTGTTCTTGAACACAGCGATAAAGAAATACCAGAAGCACTCTTGCTTTTGGCTGTTGAAATTGAAGACATACGCGGAAAACTTATAGAAAGTAAACTTCTTGTGAAAAACAGAGAGTATGAAGTGCTACGGATAGAATGGCTAGAACAGCTAGAACGTTTGGAAAGCGATCTTACATGGGAGCAGCAAAATTTAACAGATAATCTAAACAAAGAGAAAAGCTCCTATCTTTCTGAAAATGAATTAACAGAGAATGAGAATACAGGGAGTGATGAAACTAGCTTTTCAAGCAGGGTATACCGTGAAATCTATAAAAGCATGCGCCAAACGGCTTTATTTAAAGGTTTTTCTATAATTTTAGATAAACGGCGTTCTGTACTCTTTGCTGATGCAGACTCGGATATCACCGAAGATGTTTTTCAAGAACTGTTAAAGCATAAGCAAAAACTCTATGAAGAGCAATAAGCAAAAACGCTATGAAGAGCGATAAGCTAGGCGGCGGCTCTTCAAGCTCATATTCTTTACTTGAGCTTGAAAAGCACTTAGGCTATGAATCGAGTGTTTTGCCGGAGCAAAACAGCAAAGCTAGGCTAAGACTTGCTGGCATAGCTTCGCCGGAAGAGGCCTATAGCCACTGTCTGCTGTACTGGCGAGATTTGCGCAGCCCGTTAAAAGATGACGAAACATTTCGTCTTGCTACGGCTATTTTTCTTGATGAGAGCCAAAGAAGGCTTGTTCCTGAAGAACGTTTCTTGCAAAAGCCTATTTTTTTTTCAAAGAATATGGTGAAAGATTTTATTTCGCTACTGAACTTTTTTGATAGGTATAAAAACTTCGTAAAATTTTTGCCGCTACCCATGTTCTCGGAGGCGATGCCGAGCAAGGAGCTGCTAGAAAAGAGCATTGAGGAGCTGCAGCTTATCGTAGCGCTTGATGATAAGCGGCTACCCTATATTGGGCCAAATGTTATCTGCGGTGAGCAAGTAAGGCTTAGCGCGGGTGTTTGCTTGATGGGCAATAATTTTCTTGGGCATCAAGTGAAGCTTGGCATAAATGTAAGGCTTGGCCCTGGTGTTGTTTTACATGCTGGAACGGAGGTTGGTGATAATAGCTATATTCATGCAGGCAGCGTTATTGGCGCCGATGGCTTTGGCTATGAAATGTTGGATGGAAAGCTTATCAAGGTTCCGCAAATTGGAAAAGTATGTATTGGCGAACATGTAGAAATTGGGGCTAATGTTTGTATAGACAAAGCTACTTTTGCTGCTACGCGTATTGGGGATAGGACAAAAATAGACAACCTTGTGCATATTGCCCATAACGTTCAAATAGGCGAGCAGGGCATTATTGTGGCACAGTCTGGCATAGCTGGTAGTTCTCGTATTGGAAAACGTGTAACTTTAGCTGGGCAGGTTGGGATATCCGATCATGTTCAGATTGAAGATGGCGCTGTGCTTGGCCCGCAAACTGGGGTTATGGCAAGAAAAAAAATACCGAAGAATGCTAAAGTCATGGGCAGTCCAGCAAGCGATTTTAGAGACTATTTGAAAATGAACCTCATCCTACGAAAGTTAGCCCGAGAGGCATCGCAGAAAAAGAGCTAGTTACGCTGGAAAGTAGCTGAAACCATCACGTAGAGTGTTCGTTTTTTTTTCTCCTTTTTGAAGCTAGAATTAGAACCAGAGCTAGAACTATAGCTGCTGGGAAATTAGGGCTTAGCCGGTAAGCAGAGAATGGCTCGCAGGATTTCTGCTATGTTTAAGCCATTACAATTTATTTTGAAATCGGCCATTTTCTCGTACATAGGGATGCGTTTTTGGAATTCTGTTCGCTGGTTTTTTGAAAGCAATACTAAGCCTCTTCCTTGAAAGTCACCTACTCGGCGGACCAGCGTATGCCAGTTCACCTGTAAGTAAATAACCACTCCGGGATTTCTCCTTATCACCTGCGGCGAATAACATAGCGACCCACCGGTGGCTATAATGCTCTGTGTGAATTTTTGGTTACAAAAAACCCGTCTTTCCAAGCCAATATAGTTGTTGAAATTTTTCTTGTAGCGATTGACAATAACTTGAAGCGGCTTCTTGCAATGTTTTACTACAAGAATATCGGTATCTACAAACTGGTAGCTTATTTTTAAGGCTAAAGCTGCAGCAAGGGTACTCTTGCCAGAGCCGGACATGCCAATAAGAGTATAGTTTTCAAAGAGAAATCTGTTGTTTTTATCTTTGTTTTGTTTATTTAAATAGTCTTGCATAAGCATCATAAGGGTTTTTGTTCTGCTTAACTTTTGCAGAAAGGCTGCTAGTAAATTAGATAGCTTATTTTAATCTGAATGTTAGTTTTTTTAGGCTTGAAATATAAATATGCTTAGCCTTGTATTCTATTCATGACTTAAGGCTGTTGAATAGCAACTAAATATTCTTTACAGCTAAGAGCAAAGATTGCTTGCCTGAAGGAGAGGATGCCCGAAGCAGATCTTTTTCAAACTCTGAAATAGGTGAGGAGCTTGGCTTGGGCAGCTAAACGTTTTGCCTGCTATCGATAAATACTGGCAGATGGCATAAAAGGGAATGCTTGCTCTGCCTGAAGGAGAGGATGCGTCTTGTCTTGAGGTAACTTTCAATGAAGTGGCTAGGTTTCATATTACAGCTAAGAGCAAGATTGCTTGCCTGAAGGAGAGGATGCCCGAAGCACAGCTTTTTCAAGCTCTGAATAGGTGAGGAGTTCGCTAAGCAACTGAACGTTTTGCCTGTTATCATATTGGTAGATGGCATAAAAGGGAATACCTGCTCTGCCTAAAGTCTTGAGGTAACTTTCAATGAAGTGGCTAGGTTTCGTCCAATCTGCCTTAAGCTTAATAACTTGGCATGTGCGAAAAAGTTTATCGGCGCGCTTCGTGTTGAGTACGAGCCGCTCGTTTACCTTACAGGTAATACACCAATCGGCGCTGATGCTAAGAAAGACCGGCTTTTTTTCCATGTTTAATAGCGTAAGCAGCGTAGAGGCTTTATCTACGGGTATCCAGTCTGTATCTTTATACTGGCTAGGAATATCAATATCGTTAGCAGAACTATTACCAGTAGAGCTATTACCAGCAGAGTAATTACCAGCAGAGTAATTACCAGCAGATTTATATTCTTGTTTTTCAGC
>JAUXHF010000247.1 GCA_030621685.1 Spirochaetota bacterium | reverse complement strand
ATGAGCATGCATGGCTTAACAGATGTTTTAAGAAAATTTCTAATGCGATCTTTTAAGAAAGAGGCTTAAAACCAATCTTTGATTTATAAAATTGTAAATTCTTCAAAAACTTCTTTGTTCATGAGAAATATATTTTAAAGCTAATTTCCTTAACTCTAAGTCTAAGATTTTTAGCTTTATATTTTTTACGAAAAAAACAAAGCATCAGCATGTATGAGCATGCATGGCTTAACAGATGTTTTAAGAAAATTTCTAATGCGATCTTTTAAGAAAGAGGCTTAAAACCAATCTTGGAAAAGCTCGTTTACAAAACGAAGAAAAAGCTCTCTCTTCTTCGTTTTGCTTAGCTCCGTGCTGGCTATGTTTGATTTTGTATCTTCTGCTTCAACTTCTGCTAGAAGCGTAGCTACGTATTCATCAAGAGTTTGCGGGAAAATGCCAAGGGCAGGCGGCAAATCCGCTGCCTCCTTAGGCGGCGGTTCAAAAGCAAAGCTCTCAAAGTCCTCCAAGGCAAATAATTCGCTACTCTCATGGTTGTTGTAAGAAATAAGCACATTGGCTAACTTTGTAGCCATGACCCGACCTTCAGAGTCTACAGCCTCTGCATTAATTTCACCTGTAAGAATGAAGGTTTCTTCTTCTTTATTGTTTACTAGCAAATTCCGGAATACCTGCAAGCTATAGGTATCGCTGTCATTATTATAATCGGTGATAATGGCTGAAACCCTGCCATCGCTGCGATCTCGGCTACGAATAGTTATTTTTCTTGAAGTTTCGGGAAGATCTTGCAGGTTTAGAAAATTCAGAAAGCTTGTTCTCGCTTTAACTGAAGCGGCTGTTCTGTTTTTTTCTAGGCTAGAATCTATCGAGAATGTAAAGTTATCATCGAAAACAAGTTCAACCGATGCGCCTATTGGCAGTCTTCGCAATCTTGGGAATCTTTTACCAGCCTCGCCAAAACTGCTAAGCCCCTGGCCACCTAGGTTTTGTGCCTGTACATGTATTGGATAGAGCAAGAATAGGCATACGCATAGGCAAGCTAGCATAGAAGCTATATTAAATTTTCGCATTGAAGTTTTTTCAAAGACCTCTTTTCTTTATCAGCATAGAGTATTACGATTAAACAATACTTTCAATATTTCTAACGTTAAAATATGAACCTTTATTTTTTACTTTTTACTTAAAATGCAGCTCATGAAAACGCCTCGTCATGAAAAAGCATAATATACTAATACTAATACTAAACGCTCATATATTTCTCATAGTATACTATTTACTTTGAAGCTGGCCCCCATCCCCTAAGCAGCTTACCCCTAAGCAGCTAGCTTGGACCCCCAGCAAAGCACTCACGCACTAAGCTAAGCATCCTTTAAAGGACGCTCTGCGCGGGCGGCGGGCGCGGGCGCGGGCGCATAACTCAGTTGGTAGAGTATCACCTTGACATGGTGGAAGTCGCTGGTTCAAGTCCGGCTGTGCCCATACCTCTCAAAAAAATAGTTCCTTAATGGCTATCTAATAGATATTCGGCTTTCCCTGCTTTTTTTCTTAATGATTTGCTGCTTGTATCATGAAAAATATGTGTAGGTAGCCTTTCATGGTAAGTGTCATGGTGGGGGTTATACTGTTTCTTTTTCCCGTTCTTCTAAATCAATTGGAGGCGAAAAGTCCATTATATATGTTTCATCGTCTATCTTTGAAAACTTCACTGATGAAGTACCATAGGTTTCAAGATCCTTTACTCTTACAAATTGTCCATCTTTTAATCCTAGACGTCTTCTAAAATATTTGCCTATTATCGCGTTGCTTTCAACACTATGAATGGCTTTACCATTATCTTGCGCAATAACGGCAATAAATGTAAATTCGTCGTCCGTGTGAACAGTAAAATACTCTCCTCTTTTAGGAAAGAACCCTGTCTCTCTATTTTTATTTTCTATGGGTATATACGCTTGATTAGGGTCTCTTCCCTCTCTTTGTCCCCAATTTAAACCTGATCTTTCGCCTACTATGCCGCCTTTCTGAAGCAGACTCAATGTAATTTCTTCAAGCCCTGAACCTGTGCGCTTCTTATTGCTTTGGAAAAGAGTTATCTTCTCTTTTATTAGATATTCTTCAGTGCAGTTTATACAATTTTTTTTTACAAAATCAAAAAAATATCTCCCCTCGTTCGGATCAACTTCAGCTACTGCCTCCTGTTGATAGCAACTAAACCCAGTCTGTGTATAATTTGCACTTCCTAAGTAGCTTACCAAAGGAATGCCACTTTTAAGCCATGTGTAAACCTTTGCATGAACAGGAACCATATCTATTGAATAAAAACAGCTAAAACAATTTTTAAACCTACCCACCTGTGCTTCTATAAATCCTTTATGCGTTGCAAGTTCTATTCCGTTTAAAAAACTCATGCCATATATAAGTTTTATAGTGATAATACCTTTTCCCAAGTCATTGATATCATTGATATGTTTTGAAGCCATAGCAGGAGAAGCAAATCCACTGACTATTCTTAACTCATCAGCTCCGCTTAATACTATAGGATCTATCAAGACTTTCTTGTAAAGCTTGTTTGTTAAAAGCTTCATAAAGATTATTTTCCTCTATTGTTTGCAATATTTTTCTAAATACAACACGTGCCCCTTCAGGAGGCACAGCCATACCTATTTGTTTTCTTACGCTTTCTTTGCTACCATTGAAAACAAAGCTATCCGGAAACGTCTGCAACCGCGCACGCTCTCTGTTTGTTAAGGCTCTGTTTTCCTTCCAATGATAGACATGTGTTCCGCCACCACCTGAGCCGGTTATTGTATAGCTCGGCTTGTCAGGCTTAAGTCGACGGTAAATCATGCTTAATTTAGCC
>JAUXHF010000321.1 GCA_030621685.1 Spirochaetota bacterium | reverse complement strand
ATCAGGAAAGCGTTGTTGAGGTTAGGGACGAGAAATGGCTTGAGGAAGCTCACGGCGTCTGCTCCGCCGTTTTCTAAAGTGTATGTATCATAATCGCCTATATCAGCAAAGCTGAAGGGAAGGGGGAAGAGGCCATCGCAGAGCGCCCAAATGCCGCGTCTCAGCTCATACCAGCCTTGCCCCTCATACCTACCCAAAATAGCGCTATCGGGCATGGCGGCAACAATGCTAGCCGACAAATACATCCGCCAAGGCTTATCGTCTTTACGCAGGGGTTCTTGGTCTTCCGACCAAGCCCAGCGTGCCAGCTCCAGCTGGGGCGCCCGGGCATACATCGGCTCAATCTTACCTAAGGGCGTCAACCTGTTCTGCTGCTCTATAGCGCCTTTCAAGTAGGCGGCAATGTTATGGGCAGAGACAACCTCTGAGCCATCGCTGGTTTGCGTGAACGCCGAATACGTGTCGCCGAAAAAACTATCGACACTGCCATCGCCTTTGCCGGTAAGCCCGGTTATCGCATGGATGGAGTTTATGTCATCTGTAATCTCTACTTGAAGCGCACTTTTCAGGACGTCTACTTCGTCTTTTGTAACGACAGCTACGGGGTCTTGTCCCTGTTTTTTTACTTTGGGAATAGTAGCAAAGGTTTTCTGACCGCTCAAGGTCTCGTCTCCCGCCTTAACGGCTTTTTGGCTATGCAGCGTGAGGATGCTGCTGGCCATCGCTTGGAAAGCGTTAAGCAGGGGAGTGGCCCAGTTTTTGCTGCCTTGTTCGGGCAGTTTTATTATTTTGTTGTTCGGTAAGGTGATATTCATAATCAAGGCTTCCTTATTTTTTGTTTTTTGTTTTTTTTATTGCGTGCTCTTTTACGGTCACTGTTTTTAATCTTGTTTCTAATTCCTTTCATAAAGATCTTCTCGGCAGAGCGCCCGCCGATATATCCGCCAACGCCAATGTAGAGCAACTGCCAGAACTCCGCCGGGAAGACTAGCACAGGGGCATTTATGCCGAAAAATTTTAAATACGGAATTATCAAATAATTATTCACTAAAATGAGAGTTATGCTAAGCATCAAAAAAGGTCGCCAGCTCCGCTGTAGCCAGCTGCCATAACGCGCTTCAGCTTGAATAACGCCTGCCTTAGCCTCTAAGGCTTTCTGCCTTCGTTCCTGCGTCTTCCCAACGGCAGAAGTAATACTACCTACTATGCCAGCTATACCATTAATACCGAACATCTTATTTTCCGTACCAGCAGCAGATATAAGAATGCTTCATAATAATATCTTCATCGTTCTGTAAATATTCGAGTATCATCTGCGCTTCATCAAAAGAAATGTCGTTTTGTTCCACCATCGAGCCGATATCCATAATCACGCCAACAGGAGCTTTTTTTGCTAAGGCTTTGTAGCGCTCGTAAAGTTTCAATAGCTCTGGCGTCATCGTTACTTTATTGCTTGTCATAAGTATCGTTCCCTGTTTTCATATAGGCAGAAAGGATGCGCCCAATGAGAATGCCCAGGCCGCCCAGCACGGCGCCAATATCCCAAGTGCTTTCAGAAAGCTTCACTTGCTGCATAAGCTGGTAGACGATGAACATCGCAAAAATAACGAGCAAAGGCGGGAAGACCCGGTAGGCTCGGTACAGCTTGTTCCATTCAAGAAGTTTTTTTGTCATGTTGTTTTCATTTCTTTTTTTTCGTGCTTACATCAAGCTG
>JAUXHF010000344.1 GCA_030621685.1 Spirochaetota bacterium | reverse complement strand
TAAAACAAAACTTTTTTTCAAATTTCTTATGCTAAGTAGTGATTCCATGGCAGGCGTTGTGAGGTTTAAAGATTTTCAAAGCTCATGCCGCTAGCGGCATATAAAATGCAGGTACTATTTGCTTGGCCTTACTGTTTCTTTTCAAAAAAACTGTTTTGAAAAAACTTTTTTCTAAAACAAAACTTTTTTTCAAATTTCTTATGCTAAGTAGTGATTCCATGGCAGGCGTTGTGAGGGTTAAAGGCTGAAAGCCTTGTTAGCAGGCGGAAAGCCTTGTTAGGCGTAGAGCTAAGCCAAGTCATTGTTTTTAATTAATCTTAATCTAGTGGAAAAAAACAACGAACACCGCTAGAGCTATCGGTCTTGCTATAAACAGGTTTTTCGTTGCGGCATAGCTCCTTGGCATAAGCGCAACGTTCATGAAAACTGCAGCAGGCATGAAGGTTTTTTTGTTTCTCTTCTAAACTGGGCATTCTTCCCGGTATTTGCTGTAGCAAATTTCCGGCTGTATGGTTTTGCGGCAGGCATTCTAAGAGGCCTTTTGTGTAAGGATGCCTTGGGCTGCGGATAAGCTCCTTAGTCTCTCTTGCCTCAACAACCTCACCTGCGTAGAGGACGAATATCCTCTGGCATACTTGCGAGACCATAGCAAGGTCATGGCTTACCAGCAATAAGGCCAATTTTTCCTCGATGGAAAGCCTGTGCAGAAGCTCCATAATTTCTGCTTGCAAGGTTACATCAAGAGCGGTAGTGGGTTCATCGGCAATGATAATTTTAGGCTTGGTGATAAGCGCACAGGCGATGATGATACGCTGGCGCATGCCCCCAGAGAAATCTCGGGGATACTGCTGCATGCGTTCCTCTGGCGATGGTATTTTAACTTTTTCCATAGCCTCAATAGAACGATCGTAGGCTTCTCTGCGAGAAACTTTTTTATGAGCGAGCAGCGTTTCCATTAAATGCTGGCCAACTGTGAATACCGGGTTTAGCGAGACGCTGGGGTCTTGGAAAATCATGGCTATTTCATGACCACGAATTTCTTGCAGGCGCTGCTTTGTTGCTTTGGCAAGATCTTCACCTTTATAAAAAATACTTCCGCTGGTAATCTTGCCAGGAGGTCTTAGCAGGTTGATGATAGAAAAAACAGCTATCGATTTTCCGGCGCCACTCTCACCTACTAAGCCAACTCGTTCGCCCTCGTGCAGTGTTAGCGAAAAATCATCTAAGGCGGCTAGGGCTTTAGATGGAAAGGCAAATTTGATATTGACGTTTTTTATTTCTAAGAGTTTTTCCATATTTGAAAAGCTCCGTTCTTTATTTTGTTCTCTGATTTTTTGCTAGAAGGCCGATGGTAATTCATGCTTAGTTTGGCTTGTGTTAAAGAGCTGCTGAAAATAATAAGGAAGAGCTTGAAGCCTTGAGTTGCTTTGAGTTGCTTTGAGTTGCTTTGAGTTGCTTTGAGTTGCTTTGAGTTGCTTTGAGTTGCT
>JAUXHF010000244.1 GCA_030621685.1 Spirochaetota bacterium | reverse complement strand
TCTGACAAGGGATAAAAACAACTCGGTTTGAAAATGCCTTTTAGCTTGTTTAGCAAGATCTCCGCGCGAACTTCTTCAATGTCTTCCTTGCTTGCCACTTGGTTACAATCGGCCATAAGCACAAACTCTAAATTGCGTGTGCGTGTGATATTCGTTTGCCTAGCGCCACGATATCTTGTGTAATCGGTAGCTACAATGCTCGGTTTTCCTTGCCTAGCCATAATCGTGAGCAGCTCATCGAAAGAAAGCACCCCCTCGCTAGAATAGCTTAGCATAATGTAATCGGCTTTCATCGATTCTACTAAGCCGCGAAATTCAGTGAGCGCTGTACGTTTATAGCAAAAGCCCGAACGTGTTTTCACCCAGTCCTTACGAATGCCACTTTTATCTTTTTTCTTTCCATCAATAAAAAAAGATTTTCGTATCGGCGGTTTGTCGTTAAGCAGAATAGAGTTCAGCAAATGGTAATTAGATCCATATTGATGCTGGTTATAAGGTGGATCTAAATAAGCAATAACCACACTTCCCTTAAGCTGCTTGGGTAGCTTCGTAGCTAAACTTAAGGCATTATACTTATAGACCTTAGCTGGAATGGCCGCTTTCGCTTTAGGGAAATGTGGCTGGGCAAGTTGCAGGGGCTTCAGTATTCTTGTTAAGGCATCTTTTTTTCTACCGCCAAAACCATGATGAAAGGCCTTAAACACGCCAGAGGTGTTAGACCGCTTTGATGATTCCAGCAATAAGAGCGCTAAAAGTATCTTTCGTTTCTTTTGTATTTTCAGCGAATCGGAAAGTGGCGGATAACGCTTGTCTATGTTAGCACGAATGGCATCGATGCGCAAAGCATTTTCAGTGGTATAAAAAAGTCTTTCTTTATTGGGGTCGGCTGTGGCTGTGTTTTTGGGAGCATAGTATTTAGAAATATAAGCATGCTCTGGCTCAACATGTTTTAGAGAGTTCAATTTTTTTATAACCGCAGCAAAGCCTCCCTCATCATCAAAAAGCAAGAATGTTCGCTCATCGCCATCTTCAAGAAAGGCTTTATTTATAGTATACGCATACGGCTCCCAGTCATTGGCGATTACTTTATAGCCTAATGAACGGGCAAACCTAGCCACTATGCCCGTTCCCGCAAAATAATCTACAAAGAAAGTATGGCTTCTTTCAAATGCATCTCCAGGCTTTTTCTTAAATTTTATTTGAGATTCTATGCTGGCTAAGGCCTTACTAAGAAGAGGCAATAAACGTCGCTTATTGCCTATGTAGGCAATAAGGTTTTTTTCAACATAGTCCTTGTCGTATTCGTAGCAGGGCTTTGCTTCAAGGTCGCCGGCTTTGCTTTTCGGCTTAACCGAAACTAAAGATATCGGCTTAGCTCGAAAAAGTAAACTTCGTTTATAACCAAAGCGCGCTGTTCCTGTTCCTGTTCCTGTTAGCTTGGCAGCTGATAGAAGCCTGGCATGCCGATCTAGCTCTAACTCTTGCTCTTGCCTCAGAGTTGCGGGGGGTTTTTCTAATGTTTCCACAACTCTTATTACGGGAAATCAGCAGATATTTAAAGCTGCTTTGGCTAAAAAAGAAAAAAATCATTCTTCAAGCAAAATACTAAACTACTGGCTTAACCAATTTTCGAAAGAAAATAGCCTTCAGTGAAATTCAAAAAATTGCTTAACCTTTTTGAAAAACATCATCCCCACATCATCTTCTTATGCCCCAGCTATCTTAGCAGCAAAATTTATATCCCAGTGAGCAACAAAATTTATATCAAAATTTTGATAAACATGCTTTAGCAAAATCCATGCCATACGAGACTGTGATAGGAAGGATAAACATAAAAATTTGGAAACAGCTTTTTAGGAAATAGGAAATTATTATGATACGATCTTTATGGAGCGGTGCCAGTGGCATGAACGCTCAGCAATTCAACATAGACACTATTGCCCATAACCTAGCCAACGTCAACACTACGGGCTACAAGAAAAATAGAGCTGAGTTTGAAGATCTTATCTATCAAACTTTTCGGACAGCAGGAACACCTGCCACAGAAGAAACAGTTGTGCCTACCGGCATTCAGGTGGGGCTGGGCGTCAAAACAGCAGCTACACAGAAACTCTTTGAACAAGGATCCTTGCAAAATACAGGAAACACTTTTGATATAGCTCTTGAAGGTCG
Organism: Spirochaetota bacterium; assembly: GCA_030621685.1. Classification (GTDB taxonomy): domain Bacteria; phylum Spirochaetota; class UBA12135; order COTS27; family COTS27; genus JAUXHF01. Next base: position 737 of record JAUXHF010000244.1, on the reverse strand, counting down.
CGGTTTTTTCAAAACAATACTCTTAGATAACACCGAGGCCTTTACACGAGACGGTAGTTTTAAAATCGACTCGAATAGGCAAATAGTTACCAGCAACGGGCTTCGCTTAGATCCAGAGCTGGTTATCCCCGAAAATATTCGTATTGAAACAGTAACCATAGATGCCCTAGGCCGAGTAACCGGCGAAGACATCGATACCCGAGAAGTAGAGGACATTAGCCAAATATATACCTATCGCTTCATTAACCCAGCAGGCTTGCTAAGTTTAGGCGACAACCTCTACCGAGTAACCGAGGCATCGGGCGATGCTAACGAAGGCACGCCTTCGTTAAACGGCCATCCAAAACTTATTCAGGGCTTCTTAGAACTCTCGAACGTGCGCGTGGTAGATGAATTGGTGAACATGATTACCGCTCAACGGGCTTACGAGATGAATTCAAAATCCATCCAAACCTCCGATAGCATGTTGCAAACAGCTATCTCCTTAAAACGATAATATTTCCCTAAAGGCTTCTTTAAGGCTTCTTTAATGCTTCTTTAAAACTTAGCAGACTTAGGGGTATGGTTAAGGCTAAGGCTAGCGTAGGCATGACTTTTAAAAGCCGGGGCATCCTGAGCGCAAGTTTTTTAAACCTAGCTATAAACATCAGTGTTTGCTTGATTATAGCTACACCGGCACAGCTTTCTGCGGAAAAACCTGAGCTTACACAAAGCCGTATATTTTTAGCGGAAACTAT
>JAUXHF010000327.1 GCA_030621685.1 Spirochaetota bacterium | reverse complement strand
GCCGGAATTTGAAAAGTAAGCTGTGTTTCCGAAGAAAGCTGGGGGTACAGTTTCTTCGAATCACTGAAGGTATACTGTAAAAAATTTTCTAGGCTGATGAAAGGATGAAAGCCTACATATGTTTGCAGCTTGATACCCGAGACTAAGTAGGGCTTTGAAAGGCTGATGCTTTGGTCTCGTTCTAGGCTCATAAGGCCTTTTTCTAAAATAACAGGATACTCTAGCGCCGATATATAAACTTCTAAAAAGGCTTCGGTGGAGACAGAGAAATACTCTTGGTAATCATATTTAAGGAAGAGAAAATTCTCTAAATATCTATTAAAAGGCGGAAGCTCATCTGCATAAGTGGTAAGGGGCAGCAAATCCTGATAAAAATCTTGCATAGTTTTCTGGGTATTTTTTGCAAGGCTAGCCAGTTGTAGCGTAAGCAGACTTTCTGAATTCCGCAAGACCGTAAATTCAAGGCTCAAGGCTGGATCTACATATAAAGGCGAGAAGTTATTGGCTTGAAAAGTATTTAAACTTTTTCGTATTTCCTGTGTTTGGCTTGCCGTATACTTGCCTTTTGATTGAAGCCGAAAAGCGCTTCCAATCCCAATTTGCAAATTCCAAAACTCTCTTTGATAGCGGTAAGTAAAGCCTAAGCCTGGTATATGCTCAGTGCGGCTACTGGATAATAAATAGTTCATGCTATAGGCAAGAGCAAGCTGCAGGTGGTGAATATCATCGACTGTGGCTATGAACTGCAGGCGATCATGAAGGCTAAGGTATTGGTGAGAAAAGCTTTCAAGGTTATTGTTTTCTGTCACGGCTACTCTTCCAAATCCAAAATTCAAAGTATTCTCTAGCGTATAGGGTTTATCGAAAAAATGGCTGAACGTGTATAAAGCATCAGCTAAAAACAAGGAGTATCTGTAAAGTGCAAGGTCTTGTGAGAGGGCAGCTTGGTTGTCATTATTTTGAAGCGTATTGGTATTGGTATAGGGTTTTATCGCCTGTTGCAGGCCAGTAAAAAAAGTTTTATGCTGCAGGCTGAGGTAATGGAGATCGTCACCTTTTCCTTGTATTCGGCTATTTATTTCAAGATTCAATTCTGAGAGGCTACTGTTTTCAACTTTTTCAAAATGGTTTTTACCCAGCAGACTTTGATGGTCACGAAATGAAGCATCTAAGACGACCTCCAAGAGACTCTTCGAGCTGAACATTTGAAAAATATCTAGGCTCACGTTAGCAAAATAGCCCGTGCCAAAACTTATTTCAAGTTTCTCAAAAGTGTCATCGGCTTGGGTATCTAGGCGAGTGCTGGCCCTTTGGCGCTTGAGTGCTGGAAAAAAAGTTCTCTCCTCTTCCGTCTTTGTTAAGAATTCACTACGGGCATAACGGCTCTCTCGCTGATGCTGGCTAGCTGCTTGCTCGTATTCGGTTTTTTTGCTCCCCGTAAGGCGCAAAAATTCTTCTTCTGAAACCGAGTCTGTTTCGTTTGTCTGTGCTTGGGCAAAACTAAAATTTGGGCTAGCCATGCCAGCTATAACCATGAATATCAAGGATAGCTGCCTTGCTAGGAAAAATAAAGAGAAGAATCTTTTTCTGGTATGGCTTATGTTTATTGCTAGGCTAGCTTTTAAAAAGTAAGCGAGGCTTAGCTGGGAAGATGTATTTTTTTTCATGCAGGGGC
>JAUXHF010000128.1 GCA_030621685.1 Spirochaetota bacterium | reverse complement strand
TGAAAGCGGGCTGTGGGCTTAGCTTAGCTAAGGGCATCGCTGGGAGCTTCTGCAAGCTGCAAGCGCTGGGCGGCGCTTCTCTGTCTCTCAAGGGAAAGCCAAGGTTGCTGGTGTTGCTTAGAAATAGAAGCATGAAGCGTGCTTGGGTCTGGCAGGCTAGGCTAGCGCGAACAAGGTTTTATATCTAGATGTTTTGGTATATCTGAAAGCGGGCTGCAGGCTGTATTTTAATGCACGCAAGCATAGACTTTTAGCATATCTTTTACAAGAGGCTCTAAGTCTGCTAAGGGCAGCTGGGTAGCGGCATCACTTTTAGCGGCATGAGGATGGGGGTGAACTTCGATAAAAACTCCGTGGGCCCCTGCTGCTACTTGGGCCAAGGCTAAGGAGCGTAAGTATTTTCTATCGCCGCCGCTTTTGTTTTTTAAGGCGGCTGGTTTCTGCATAGAATGGGTAGCATCAAATATATAGGCTGCTCCTGTTTCTTTCATAATATCGATAGATCGAAAGTCAACAACAAGGTCTCCGTAGCCAAAAAAACTGCCACGCTCGGTAAGCGCTACAGGGGCTAAGCTACCGGCACTGCGAAATTTTTCTAGGGCTTGCTGCATTTCTGCTGGGGCCATAAACTGGCCTTTTTTAATGTTTAAGGCCTTTCCTGTTTTAGCCGCTTCAATGTATAAATCGCTTTGTCTGGCCAAGAAAGCAGGTATTTGTAAAACATCTAATACTTTAGCGGCCTCTGCTATCATGGCAGGCGTGTGGATGTCTGAAAGAACAGGTAAAGAAAATTTCTGCTTTATGGTATTGAGCATGGCCAGGCCCTTAGCTTGCCCGGGGCCGCGGAATCCGGAAGTGGAAGAGCGGTTGGCTTTATCGAAAGAAGATTTAAATATCACATGAATATCAAGCTTCTGCGCAAGCATTTTTAAGCTTGTTGCCACTGTTTCTAGTAGCTGCAAACTTTCGATTACGCAAGGACCAGCGATGATAAAAAACTTGTCCTTTGGGAACATAGACATAGAAAGAAGTGCCTTAATTTAACAGGGCAGAAAAATCCTAAGAAGACGACACATACACGGCCCTGCAGCCGTGAAGCCTTTATTCTGCGGGTATGCGCAGACGCTGCCCAGGATAGATAAGGTCTGGGTCCTTAATAATAATATCATTAAGCCGGAAAATTTCTGGCCAGCGCCATGGGTTTTTTAATAATCTTTCAGCTATTTTCCAGAGGGCATCTCTATTTCTTTTATTTAAGATGACCGTGTAGAAAGAAATATCGGAGGGAATAACCTTGACTTCTGCTAGGGTCTCTTTGGGTATGGGTTCTCCTTGGACAGAGGTGATAAGCTCTCTGGCATCAAGGGCTTCTTTTAAGCTTTCGCTTAGGGCATTCTGTTTAAGGAGCAAGCTGGCATCTTTGTTTTTATTGACAGCTCTGCCTATCAGCATGAATTCGGGTTCGTTTAAAAGCAGCTTGCCTTTTTCTTGGATGAGAGAGCCAGTTTCTTCAATAAAGGCAGAGAGTGAAAGAGCAAGCGCCCGCAAGGCTTCTTGTTCAGAGCTAAGGTATTCTTCCTTAGCTTTTATATTTTTGGGGCTTTTCTTTGCCTCTACAAGAAGGCTATCGCCGCTATTAAAATTAGTTTCTGCCATGCGGATGGCATCGGGGGCAAACTTGGCTGCCTCTACCAAAGTGGCGGCGTTAATCGCCTTGGCGGCGTTTTCTCTTTGGACTAAGGGCGCTAAGCTGCCACAACCGAAAAGCAGCAGGCTTGTTAAAAGCAAAAAAAGGCTTCGCCAAGCTTTTTTTTGCTTCTTCATTGTACGTGGTGTTTTTAAGCTAGAGTTTAGTGGCTTTGATAAGCTGTGTTTTTGCATGATTTATTCCTTCTATTTTTTGTTTTGAAAAATAAAGTGCTTGGTTTATGATAAGCCTGCTCTGTAATACAAAAGTTACATAAGCAATGCTAAAAACCAAATACCGAAACTTTTATTTGTAGGGTTACTCTTTATAAGTAGGTTTTTTTTGATTAAATGTCTTCTAAGACATCTTCTAGTATGGCTAGGGTTTCGCGAATATAAATATCTCGTGAAAGCTGATTGTACCAAGAGTTACGTTCTTCAATTTTTTCTTTAAATCCGCTAGGCTGTTTGTCTGCCTCAGAAACTTGTTTGGGGATTGCTTTGAAATCCAGATCTTGTTGTAAATCGACTACATAGTTCACAAGCTCTTTAAGATAAGCCTGTCTACTGGAATGGGCTTGTTTGTGGTTGAGGGTAAACTTTGTTTGCTTTTTTCGTTCAAGCATAAGTTTATTGCGTTTAATAATATTTTCAAAGTTGCTGTTATTTTGTAACCGCAGCTGCTGTTTTTGTTCAAGCCGAGAGTAGTTATACTGAAACTTATCCCATTTGCTGTAAGGAATGGGGCTTAGGGAGTCGTTGGAATAGCTACTTTCTCGAGGAATTTGGAAGTTTTCTAAACTTGGAATAACGATATCTGGTTTGACGCCAATGGTCTGGGTGCTTAGCCCGGAGATTCTGTAATACTTTTGAGTGGTGAATTTAAGATAGCCTAAATCTCCGTTGTAATTATCTTTAGCGTAGCGAGAGTTATTGAGCGAGTGGAGTATTTGCACTGTGCCTTTCCCAAAGGTTTTTTGTGAGCTTCCTACAATAAGTGCCCGTTTGTGATCTTGCAAAGAGGCTGCCAGAATCTCGGAGGCAGAAGCAGAGCCTTCATTGACAAGCACGAGCATGGGTTTATCGAAAGCAATACCGCTATCTTTATCCCGGTAGGCAGGATATTCTTTTTCGCTATCGCGCACACGGATGACAGGACCATCTTTAATGAAGAGACCGCTCATGACAATAGCATCTTCTAAAGATCCGCCGCCGTTGAACCGCAAATCGAAAACAAGGGCATCCACATTTTGGCTGTTCAGGTAGGTCAGTTCCTTATGCACATCTTCTGATGAGGAGCGGCTGGAGCTTTTGTTATTGAAATCTCTGTAAAATTTTGGCAAGTAAAGGTAGCCATAGCGCTTATTGTGAAACTGCAAGACTACCGAGCGGGCATAGGTTTTATTTAAGACAATGGTATCACGGATGATAGGAATAACCTTTGTGCTACCATTTGCTTTTTTTACTGTGAGCTGAATGAGCGTGCCTTTTTTGCCACGAATAAGTTTTAAGGCCTCGTTTAGGGTGAAATTTTTAATATCGACGGCTTCATGGTAGCCTTGGGCCACTTTCATAATCTGGTCGCCAGACTGCAGTTCTTTTTGTTGGTAAGAGGGCCCGCCTGGGACAATGCGTACAATTTCTATGTAGCCTATCTCGTTTTTCGTGATTTCAGCGCCGATGCCCTCTAATTGTCCGGACATGTCAATATCGAAAGTCTCTTTTTCTATGGGTGGCAGAAAGCTGGTATATTCATCGTAGCTTTTACTCAATGCTTTTAAGTAGAGATTGAAATAGTCCCGTTCCCGCTGTGTTTGAATATTCGCGAAGTATCGCTGAAACGATTTAACAAGTTCCGTGCGAGTTTTTTCTTTGGCTTCGGCGTAGCCAATACCGATTTTCGAAAGATCTTGCTTGCTGTCTTGTTGCTTATTTCTGGGAGTTTGGGCTAATTGAAGCGAGGTATCGGGCAGAGTTTTTTCTAAAATGCCTTCTAACATTCTATATTTCAGCCGTCTTCGCCAGCGATCTTTTAAATCTTCCAAGCTACTTGCGTAAGCAACTTTTTTGTAATCAGTTTCGTAGGTTTCATCTATAGCAAAGTCGAACTCTTGCTGAAGTATGCCGGCAACGAGCATGCGCAATTCTGCTATTCTTTCGTCTAAAATAATTTTTGTAACAGAAGATATTTCAAGAATATCTGAGAGATTATCTTTATTTGGCTGGCGGTATTCTGCTAAGGCACGTACTTCATTTTCTAATAACAAAAATTTAAAACGATCTAATTCTTTCAGGTAGTTTACGAAAATTTCATTAAAAAGAGTTGTCGAAGGTTTTTTCTTCAGAAAATGATAGTTGCTCAGTATTTGAATATGAGCTGTAAGTAAATATTCTTCCTCGCTAATAGCTTGCTTTGAATTAGCCGATGAAGTGAGGAAAAATGAAATAATGAAGATAAATATAATGCTTTTTTTCATGATGCTCTTTGTATAGATATTTTTGATACTTAGTTTGAAATTAAAAATTTATATGCTTCCATTATAAAACACAAAGTGTGTTCTATGTCTTCTATGTCTTAGCTTACATACAACCTCATTATAACCGATATTGAGAAAGATTTCATGAAAAGCCTTTTATAATTGGCTAGGCTTTGTTTGCGGTCTTTGGGTATAGACTTAAACGTATATTTTTAATTTTATAAACGTATAATTTTAATGTATAATTTTTGTTATTCTTAGCTTATTATAACTTTTTTTGTCATTTTTATTATTTTACCGCAATATTTTTAGGTTTTCACGAGCGCTGGTCATAGCTGGTTGCATTAGCTTCATACAGCCATACTGCATTTGCATAGCAGGTAAGCAGTTGTAAAATAGAGCAGAGTAGTTGTATATCTTGCTTTATTTGTGTAAAGGTTTGGTTAGTTTTTGTGTAACTTCCGCATGTAATTTCGATATTTAATTTTCTTGGCTAATTTTCTTGGCTAATTACTGAAAAAATGTTGTTTGTTTGTACATAGGTAGTATACTTTATCTTTGTAAATACTCTAGTTAAAGTAAGAACAAGGTTGCTTATTTTTTTTAGAGAAATATCATGGATTAAGGTGCTGGAGATTTGAAAACGGATAAGCTTATAGGTTCTTTAGAAACAAAACAAAACTTTTTTGTGAAAATGATGATAATCGTTTTCTGCATACTTTTGGTGGTGGCTAGTTTTTATGCCTATCAGAGTTATGCTGATAATCAAGAAAAGAAAGTAAGTATTGCTGTGAATTCCTTGTTGGGACGTGAAGAGGGCATTGTTTTCGAAAAAGACAGCCTGGCCTATGAAGAAGAGTTGTTGCTTCTTGCCGGCGAGCTTTCAGAATTGTACGAGCAGAAGAAAAGAAGCCTAAATGCGAAAAGAGGTCTTTTTCATGCTGGATTAATAAATTTTCGTTTAGGCAACTATGCGGAATCTCGAGAGTTATTTGATAGGCTTCTTGAAGATAAAAAGTTTTTCCTCAGCCCGCAGATATATATGCTAAAAGCACAAAGCTATGAACTTGAAGGTGAATATAACGCTGTGTTGCTTGTTTTAGATGAGTACGAGCAGTATTACGCGGGAACCTATTTCCAAAACGAGGTGAAATTGCTTCGTGCCCGTAACCTAAGTTATTTAGAGCGTTACGATGAGGCGAGGGAGCTATACCAGTTTTTCACAGATGCTTCTAAGGAAAACACGAGCAAAGAGAAAAACATTCCAGAAATCTACATCAATCAAGCCAAAGAGGCTTTAGATGGATTTAAACTCCTTGGTATCAGTGAATACACCTATGATGATAGTGCAAGCAATGATCAAGAAGCAGACACCCAATGAGTAGTTTTCGAAGAAAGCTTTAGCTATACAGAGAAAACATGAAAAATTAGAAATAGAAAACGGGCAGGAACAAGGGGGACTTCTTCCTGCCCTGAGATGAACCTATTATTGGGAGGGATTCGGTTTATCCTACGTAAAATTTCGTGATATCTTTTAAAAACTTTAATAATTGCTTGTTTTTTTTAGCATTTTTTTTTTAGATAATTTTGCTTAAGAAATTTATAAAGTTTTTCCCTAGTTTCCCTAGTTTTTTTCGAGGCTGTTTTTTTAAAAAGCGTCAAGTTTAGCTTTTCTTAGCAATCAGCCTAGCCTAATTTGTAATTTTACGTTTGGCATATCATAGCGTCCAAACTAATTTTTTGCTTGCATAGCGTCCAAACTAATTTTTTGCTTGCATAGCGTCCAAACTAATTTTTTGCTTGCATAGCGTCCAAACTAATTTTTTGCTTGCA
>JAUXHF010000064.1 GCA_030621685.1 Spirochaetota bacterium | reverse complement strand
AGATGAATTCCTAACAGGTTCAAACAAAGGCTACCAGCGCTTTACAGAAATTTACAGCCTTCGGAGTAGAACGCTGTACCATCACCGTTATGTTGCGTTATTGTTTGATTATTTATATAGCTCCACGCAGCTACTCTTGTATAACAATATTGGCATAGAAGATAAAACAGTAAGAAAAAAACGAGAAAGCCATGGCTTCTCGCCGCAGCTTTATTTCACCTATGCTCCCTTGCGTGTGGGTATTGCATATAGCTATACCATGTTTAAAGGCTCTGTTCAGCAGGAGGAGCAGCTTGTATCTTTGAAACCTAGTCAGGCTTTTTCTAGCTTGCTAGAGCTTTACTTTGCTAAATTGGGGAAATCCCCATTAGGCATTTCTTTTTTTTACGAGTTTGCTTTTGATCCCCAGTTACAGATAAGCGAAATTCCAGATAACTTTTATCATAAAGCGGGTTTGAGCTTGCATCTGTACTTTAATTATTATAATCAGTTTAAACTTGTTTTCTATCAGCAGTATTATAAAAAAAAGGCGAGCTATCTTAAGTATGAAGGCGAAAATGAAAGTGGAGAAACACAATATGCTGCGTATAAGCATGAAAACATAACACGCTATTATCTTGATTACATTTTTACGTATAAGCTTACCGATAATGTTTCACTGAAGATGAGCATGGGCCAGCTGGTCTATTCTCGCTATGAATCGCCAGCGCTTAGTTTCTCTGCGGGAATAGTTCTTCATTATGGGAAGGTTTATTAAATTCTTTTAGCATGGCTATGCTGGTAGCTGTAGAACAGGTAATATGAAATTTTCAAAAACACTAAAAGCGGCTACAAGCTGGCTTTCCCCTCTTTTTAGAGGGAAGAAGCAAGAGTCCTTTCAGCATCAACGCCAAAAAATCACGGCGATAAGGAAAAACATTTTCAAGGTGGTAGCCGGCTCTATATTGGTTTCTTATTTTTCCTTTAGCTACATAGCCTTTCCCGTAAGAGCCAAAGAAGTAGCTATGGAGCCGGGGATAAAACAAGGTGATTTGATCTTTGTTAATCGTTGGAAACTCGGCATAAAAAAGCCGTTTCTTTACGATGGTCCCCATGCTTTTTTTTATTTTAAACAGCCAAAACTTGGCGATGTTGTGGCCTTGCAATCACCGTATAAGCAGCCGGCCTCACTTTTTTTGCGAGTGGCTGATTTCCCGGTATACCTGCTTAGTTTAGGCCTGTATAAACTGAATACTCGAGACATTATTCTTAGGCGTGTAATAGGCCTGCCCGGTGATAAAATAATGGTAAAAGACAAATCTGTTTATATTAATGATCTGCTCTTTGTGCCAGACTGGCCCGCGCTTAGTAAAGACACTCGAGTGCTTCCTGCATTTCTAAGCACTCGGGATGTCTTAGATGAAACAGTAATCCCTCGGGGTTATGTTTTTGTCTTAAGTGATTATTGGGATATTTTGGCTGACTCTCGTAGCTTTGGTCTTGTTCCTATGGAAAAACTAGAGGGAGTATTGTTTGAGTAACGTATCTTAAGCGTAAGCGTTATTTTAGTAAGCGCTATTTTAGGGCTGTTCTATGAATCTTCAAGCAAGGTAAGTATTTCAACGCCAGTTTCTGTAATGGCTATGGTATGCTCAAACTGCGCTGAAAGTTTATGGTCTTGTGTAAATACTGTCCAGTTATCGCTAGGGTCTATATAAACATCACTGACGCCGATGTTAATCATAGGTTCAATGGTAAAGGTCATGCCAACTTTCATTCGCACGCCTTTTCGGCGTTCTTTAGCATGCAGAACCATAGGCTCTTCATGGAATTTTCTGCCAATGCCATGTCCACAGAGGCTGCGAACAATGCTATAGCCAAAGGGCTGGGTATATTGTTGTATGGCATTGCCAATAACATTAATACGATGGCCGGGCTGTATGGCGGCAATACCACGATACAAGGCTTCTTTTGTTCGGCTGACTAAATTGGCTACTTCTGGATGCACTCTACCTATGCTAAAGGTTTTTGAGGTGTCTCCATGATACCCATTAGCAATGAGCGATACATCTATGTTAATAATATCGCCTTCTTGTAAGATATCGCTAGCTTTGGGTATGCCGTGGCATACTACATCGTTAATAGAAGTACATATACTGGCTGGAAAGCCGTTATAGTGCAGGGTTGCCGAGCGAAGGCTATGCGCTGCAATCCACTTTTCTGCCATGATGTTGAGTTCTAAAGTAGAGAGGTTCACTTCCAATTTGCTTCCCAAATACCTAAGTAATTTGGCGGTCATAAGGCCGGCATATCTCATTTTTTTTAGTTCTTCGGCTGTTTTTAAGACTATCATGGCAAAAAGCAGTGTGCTGGCAAGTTTAGTTATACAGAGCTTGTTTTGTAAAGTATGCAAACATGGAAAAGAGTTTCAATAAGAAAGATTCTCTAAAAACCTTGTTTTATTTCCTGTTGTGTAGAGGCGCTTGCAGCGCTGCTTATCGCTAACAAGTTTAGAAATTTCAGCGATTATTTTAATATAACTTCGTTGGTCATTTTTGGGCATAAAAATTAAAAAAACAAGTTTTACTGGGATTTTATCGTAGGTTTTTAAGGCTAGCCCCACGGAGCTGCTGGCTACGCCTAACTGCAGATTGGAAAAATGTTTTTCGGTAAATCGAAAAATGATGACGCCATTCCCAATGCCTATAGTGTTGCTTTTTATTTGTTCTAGCATAGATTGCTCTAAATCTTGGCTGGATATATCGGTGTAGACCAGAGCCATGTTCAAGGCTAGCTTTTTAAAAAACAGAGGCTTATGTTCTTTGTTGCCTAAGAACATAAGCTGCGGGCGCATAAGGTTTTTTAACACTAACTGGTGATGCACAAGAAATAAGGCAGGAGTTTTTTTATTTTTTGCTGGCGCATGAAATTCTTCGAAAAGAATTTCGCCATCGTTATTAAGGAGCATAAGCAAGGTTTCATCGGGGCTAGTTTCTTTGCTAGAATCAAAGAAGCCTTCTTTTAAACTAATTTGTTTATTTTCAATTTGGACAGAAACTAAGGAAGGCTTAGGCAGCTTTGACCATATAAGCCTGCCGCTTAGAGGCTTTGATGAAAGACTAGCGCTATGGTAGGCCCAGCGATGAAGTCCTATTTGAGGGATAATAGCCGACCAATGCTGGCAAACTAAAGCGTTAAGTTCTAAATTATCGGTGAGAGAGATGAGCCTTCGGCAGTTCACAAATTTTTCTTGAAGGTAGAGTTCATTATCTAAACTATTTCCTAAATGTGTTTTTAAATGTTTTTTTTTGGCCTGCTCTAAATTGCTAGCATTGGTATCTATAAGCATAACGTCTTTGTCATGCCTTTCTAAAAACTGGGCTATCTGCTGAGAAAACCTATGCGAGCCAACTATTACCCAAGATTTTGAGGCTTTCATGTTTAAGCCCAGAAATTTGGCTAGCAGCACTACAGTTGAGCCTTGCAAGACTACGGTAGAGGCTATAACGGCAAAAGTATATATTTCTATAAAGTCATGCAAAGACTGAGGTATTCTTCCTTGCAGCGAGAGCGAGAAGAGAGAGGCCATGGTGGCAGCAATAATGCCTCGAGGTGCGAGCCATGATAAAAACACTTTTTCTTTGAGGGTAAGCCCGCTCCGCCTGCTACAAATAAAAACGGCAAGCGGTCTTGTAACAAAGAGAATGACAAGCAGCAAGAAAAAGCCGCGGATGCCAAAATTCTTGATGTTATCAAAGTTTATTCCCGCAGAGAGCAAAATGAAAATAAGGGCCACGATCATCTCGGTGAGTTCCAATTTGAATTTCTTCACCTGTTCTAAGGAGATTTTTTTTCGAATACCCATAACAATGCCGGCAACGACAACGCCCAGCAACCCCGATTCGCCAGCATAACTTTGACATACGCCAAAGGTAAGCAGCGCTGTCATCAACATGAAAATATTCAGCATTTCTGGAGGCAGCCAATGGCGATTGGTTACCTCCGAGGAAATCATCCCAATGATAAAGCCTATGCCAATGCCCACAATTAGCCTTTTAGCAAGGTTTAAGGGAATAAGTAAGAGCAGCGCTTGACCAGAAGATTGGCTCACAATTATTTCAAAGCATACTACGGCCAAAAAAACACCAATAGGATCTATAAGAATGCCTTCCCAATGTAAAATTCGAGCTACACGCTTATCTAAGTTGAGCCTTCGTAAAATAGGCATAATTACGGTGGGTCCTGTTACCACAATAAGCGAACTTAAAAAAAAGCAATACAGAAAAGGAAAGCTAAATAAAATACGGATGGCCAGAGCATTTACTACCCAAGTAACCATTACGCCTAAACTGAGCATTTTTAGAATAATGCTACTCGCTTTTTTGTACTCCGAGTAATCTAGTGTTAAGGCGCCTTCAAATAAGATAATAGCTATACCTATTTCCAAGATAATCCGTAATGAATTCCCTAATTCATCGGGATTCACCCAATTAAGACCCTCTTTTCCTAAAAGAAACCCAGCTAGCAAGAGCATGGCAATAGGAACAATACGCAGTTTATGAGAGAGAATTAATACTAAAACGCCAGCTGTGAGAGCTGTTACCAGAACGCCTAAACCCTCCGAAGAACTAATTTCTATAATATCTTCCATAAGTAAAGATGCCTGCGCTTATTTTCAATACATGAAGGGAAAACTAGAAAGCGACGCTGCGTATTTGGTTTTCAGAATGTTTTTGGAATGTTTTCGGAGTAACAGGGCTTGAACCTGTGACCTCTTGGTCCCAAACCAAGCGCGCTACCAACTGCGCTATACTCCGTTTTTTAATGATTACTCAAGGTCTATTATATCATATAATCATGTTATTTTAATAAGTACTGATATGTAAGGATAGTAAAAATAACAAAAAACTAAGGAAAATAACGGGCTTATTTTAAGAAACAGTCCGTATTGCTAAGGATGGTTATGAAAATACCTAAAGGGGCATGAAAAATGCAAGAAATTTCTAAAGAACAAAAACAAAATAGCTTGAAGAATTACCTGAAAAATTTTATTGAATCTTCGGGGCTTGCCGAAGGCAGAGAGCTTGCTAGCGTGATACTAAGTGTCTTTGATAGCTGCCGAAAGGTGTATGCAGAGCTGCAAGCTTTTAGCAGCATAGATGACCAGTTTTTGGATAGTTTTAATGCAACAGGCGATAGGCAGCTAGTCATGGATATGCGTCTGCATAACATCATTGTATCAGAACTGAGGAAAAACAGAGGAATTGCCTCTGTTTCTAGCGAGGAGACTGCGCGTATCCTTGAGTTTGCCGCAGCTTCAAAGAGCAAGGGGATGGATAATTCTGCCGAAGCAAAGTATCACGTTGCCTTCGACCCATTAGATGGAAGCTCGCAGTTTAAGCGAGGCTTAAATGTGGGTAGTATTTTTTCGATTTGGAAGGGAAATACAGCTCTTTTACGCAAGCCAAGAGAAAGTCTTGAGGTGGCATGTTATGCGCTCTATAGCTATCGCATGTTTTTTGCGCTAGCGTTTCGTGGAGAAAAACTGCTTCTTTTCAAGGTTTCGCCTAATGGAGATACCTCTTTGGGAGATGACAAGCTATGGCTGAAAAAAGATAATGATTTTTTCTCTCCGGGCAACATTCGCGCTAGCACAGCTACAAATGGATATTTGCCATATATTAACGAAATGGCGAGGGCTAAAAAAACTTTACGCTATAATGGTTGTCTGGTAGCCGATATTCACGCTATGCTCATAAGTGGCTCGGGTATTTTCACGTATCCGCCAGAAGCAAACAAGAAAAACAAACTACGTCTTGTTTTCGAACTTATCCCTATAGCTGCTCTTGTAGAGGCATGTGGAGGCTTGGCTTTAGATTGCGAATCTGAAGCCATATTAGATAAAACGCCTATTTTGCTCTCTGATACGAGTTCTTTTGTGGCAGGATCATCGCAGGCGGTGGAAAGTTTCCTTCGATTTTTTCAGAAAAAAACTTAGGCAGCTACTCTGTAGCAAAATTGAAAAGCCTAGAAAAATAATAATAATAATGGTGATGCTTGTTCCAAAATAACCGTGTATAATAAAGGTATATGAAATATATAAAGAGGTTTTTGATGAACGAGTGTTTTTTTATGAAGTTTTTTGAAACACAGCCATGCTGCTATGTTTTTTTAATAAGCTAAGCTTAGCTTATGTACTGATGAGGTTAGCAAAGTATGCTTAAAGGAAAAGAAGCAGGCTTTTTTAAAGAGCTTGCTGCCATGCCAGAGGATGCCAAGGATGCCGAGGATGGTAGCTCGTCTGTTTTGGACTACAGCATACCAGAGTATGCCTATCAGTATAATTTGGATAGTCGTAATGCACTTGTTCTTGAGCTTGAACTCCATAGTGATATTGCCCAAACCTTTAATAATCTTTGTAAGTATGTTACTCACAGAGATGTCAATAACCCTGTGGTTGAAATTGAACAATTTTTAATTTTTTTGATTGGCAAAGAAAACGTTAGCGCTATACAAAAACAAACTTTTATTGGCCCTGTGCATTCACTTATTGAAAGTGTGCAAGAAACAAAACTTGGTATTATTGAAATTCTCAATAAAAATGAAAGAGGCGAGCCTACCACAATAGTGTTGAAAGAACGAGTGAGTGATGAAGTACGACACTATGAAATTCTGCTAGAACTTGTTGAGGAAAATGTTTTTGAAGTAGAAAGAAAAGAGGCTAGTTTTTTTAATCTACAAGCACTTACTAAGAAAACGAATATCGCTAAAGATGCCATTGAAGCCTGTTGTATTTTTGAAAATCTTAGGGAACTTAGCCAAGAACGTCTTACTGGGCATAGTCGGCAAAAAAACAAATTTCTTGTTATCCAGATTAATGACAAGGTGGGAAATGTTGTTGTGCCTACTTTTCGCGTAGAAAAGTTTGCTTTGTTGTTATTTGATCTTGTGGTAGGCTACTATAGTGATGAGTTCAACGAGAACCTACGAACTATTATGCTAAAGAAATATAGAGATAGTAATATTCATGCTGAAACCGTAAAAAGCAATCTTTCAGTGATGCAGCTAGACAGTAGTTTGTTTCTTTATTTTATTCAGCTTTTTGCAAACATTATGGAAAGCTTGCATGAGAAATTTACAGAAAGAAATATGCATAACTATGAGGTTATCAATCAATATATTTGTTCGAAAATTCTCTTAAGGATTTCTATTAGCCTTCGAGAAAGCCATCGTGATGAGCAAGTGAGGGAAGAGGGGCAGCGTAAAATTTACGACTTAATAATCAAAGAAATGATTTCCAGTTATCAAGGGAAAAACAATCGAAAAATTTTCTTCCCACTTTCTGTGTCAAATTTCCAAGAAATTGAGTATGTGAGCACTCTGTCTAACAGGAAGGCAAAGAAAAAACTTTCGGAAATTTACAATGTTGAAGGTCTTAAAAAACTCATTGTTAAGTTTTCTATAAAAACTGAAAGTATACCCGATGTTTTAATTTTTGTTTCTTTGGGTGTTACCTACTATGTTCACAGGTTTAGGCTAATAAGTTCTTTTTTCAGTGTACTATCCTATGAGCGAGAGAGTATAGAGAAAAACATTATTCAAACTTGGAGTTTAAATAGCTTAAAACTTCCGGGTAAAGAACAAAATAAAGAATTCGATTCTCTTATAGAACAAAGTTATGTAAGCAATATGTTCAGAAATTATTATTATGTAACCATTAAGTTTTTACAGGGCCAGGGGGGGGGGTCTTTGCAGGCTGTGAATAGAAAGGATCTGCTGAAAAGGCTTTTTTTTGACGAGCATGATAAATTCCAATATGGCAAAATAGCTAAAGATATTGTCTTTGATAAAAAAGAAGACTTTAAAAATAAAAAGAAAACTTTGCAGGCCTTCCTTGAAACCTTATTTGATCTAGACAGCGTAACTCCCAAAACCCTAGCTATGGTTCTAGATCTTTCGTTTTTTGATCTCCGCAAGAGGGCCAAACAGAACATGTCTAGCGGCCTCTTGGGAAAGACGTATTTGTTTATAACAGAAATTTTCTCTTCGTTATTTTTATTCTTTAATCCTAGCAAAGAATACTTTTCGTTTATTTCGAAACGTTATTACGTCATAGAAAAAAAAAAGAATCTTGGAAATTCGGAATCTAAAGATGACTACAATGAAATTCCTAGCAGCCAGTCTCATAAAAAGCCAAAGAGCGCTAGCAGTAAAGGAAAAAAACCTATAGACCTTGAAAATGAGGCTGATAAAAAGAAAGTGCAAGAGAAAGAAACAAGGAAAAAAAGCAAGAAGAAACTGCTAGAAAAAATTCCGGAATTGAGAGATCCTAAAAAACTAAAAAAAATTCTTGATGAAGAGCTTGAAAGCTGGAACCTGAAAATTGGAAAGCCTCGAGGTGAATTGACCGATATAGTAGATTCCGGAATAGCTAAACTCTTGGAACGTTTTGACGAAGATGCTTTTTCTTTAGAAAACATAGATCATTTTTATTCAATAATAGCTTCCAATAATTCTGTTATTGGCTCGCTTTCTAATCAAGATTCGTTAAAGCGTTATATTTTTTATAAGTCTGCGCAGCTGCGATATAAAGATATTGAAGTAAGCTGATGGCTGCTAGCTATTCCATGAATGTCTTACTTTGCCTAGACTAGAAATACAGAATGCTAGCTTTAATATTAGCTTTCATGTTAGCTTTAATTTCGGCTTGAGCGTGACGTAAGTTTCTCGTAATTTTGTAAGCGATGCTTGAAGAAACTCTTTATTTGGAAGATGGGGCAAAGCGTCTGGGCTTCATGGCTAGATTCATGAAGGCGGGATTTCAAATATACGTTGCCAGCGGCTTTGTGCGCGATGGTCTGCTTGGCAGAGCCAGAGCTAGAACGTTTGGCGATATCGACTTCACCACCCATGCTAAACCTGAAGAAATCATTAAACTTTTCCCCAAGAGTATGGCTATGGCCAGCGGAATGAAATACAGAATATTAGCTTTAATATTGGCTTTAATATTAGCTTTAATTTCGGCTTGAGCGTGACGTAAGTTTCTCGTAATTTTGTAAGCGATGCTTGAA